>DPWT01000017.1 GCA_003527555.1 Verrucomicrobiales bacterium
ATGTTTGATGGTATCGTAGCTTGGATCATCGTAGACGGCGTCAAACCCAGAATCTATTAATGCATCGAGTACATTCCCATCAACGAGTTTTGATGGATCGTCATCATAGGCTTCTGCCATGAAAAAGACATCCGCGTCGCGGTCTCGGCACCGCTTGGTCTGCCATTTCCAGTAGTGCATTGGCACCATATGTGCCATATCCACACGAAATCCATCCACGCCCATTTCCTGCCAATAGCCAAGAATAGCATCCATTTTACGCCAGGTGTTCGGCGTCTCATCAGGTTTGGCATTTTCCTTCGGCAGTGGATGCAGATCGTCACGCGGCGGACCGACGGTGAAGTTGTGTCCATAGTTAAGTTTGATCGTTTCAAACCAATCGTTAATCGACGGCGTCCATGAAATCACATTGTTACCTGTGACACGACCGAATTTGCTTTCCGGCGGATAAGGAATCGCTCCATTTTTGGTTGGTAGCCTAAGTGGAGCACCACCGCCTTGGTGCAAGTCTCCGAGATAAAAAAAATTATTATCAGGTGTATAAAACTGTGCGGTATCATCGTCTTTCCCAAACGATAATTCAGGCCGCACGTCACTGGAATATGATCGCGCAACGTGATTCGGCACAAAATCTATCACCGCCTTAAGTTTGTGTTTATGCATACGCTTGAGTAGAGCACGAAACTCATCAAGACGATTATCGGGATTAGTAGCATAGTCCGGACAGACGTCAAAATAATCGCGGATCGCATACGGTGAACCCGCCTTACCTTTGACAAGCATCGGGTTATCGGCAGATCGATTTGGATAGCTCGTTGAGCTCGCTTGCTCTAACACACCAGTTAGCCAGATGTGGCTGATACCAAGGTCTTTAAGCGACTTCAGGGCAGCATCGTTAATGTCATCAAACTTACCACAACCATTCTCGGCCATCGTGCCGTGTGGCATTCTGGACTCATCGATGTTGCCGAAATGGCGAACCATCAGCTGGTAAATATGCGGGCGGGCAGGATTATCCACTGCGGCAAGTGTGCCCGTCATCAGGATCATTGCAAGGAGGAGGTGTTTCATTTTTAGAAACTGCTCTCTTCATCGACAATAAACATACAAAAACCGGCGATGAACATAGCTACACCGCCAATTATGATGGCCATCATGGAGTCGCCGCCGAATACGCTACCAACTATTTTACCCATCGTCAGCGAGACGATAACTTGTGGAATCACAATGAAGAAATTGAATACTCCCATGTAAAATCCCATTTTGGCCGGAGGAAGCACGGATGAGAGAATCGCATAAGGCATGGATAGAATCGACGCCCAAGCAATGCCCACAGCGGTCATCGATACGAGTAGCATTTGTTGGTCAGTAACAAACATGACGCTGATCAAGCCTAGACCACCAATCATCAAGCAAACGAGGTGAATTATCTTGGATGAGAACTTTCTGGAAAGTGCCAGCAGAACAAATGAGAAAGCAAAACAGACCAAATTATAAGTCGCAAAGCAGATACCTGTCCAGGCACCGGCTTCTTCAATCACGGTTTTCCACGCAGCTTCGTTACTAGGATCACCACCAAAAACTTGGCGTGCAATCGCAGGGGTCCAGTAAATCCACATACAAAAAAGACCCGTCCAAGTAAAAAACTGCACCACCGCGAGCTGGCGCATCGTTTTGGGCATCGATCCTATACCATTGCCAAGTTCCACCAGAAAACCTCCGATACCCCGCGAATCCGCTTTCATTCGCTCAAATTCCTCCATGTCCTCCGGAGGATACTCAGGCGTAGTCATGATAGTATACAGCACGGCAACAAACAGAGCGGCCGCTCCTATGTGAAAGGAAATCATCACCGCCTTGGGAATTGCACCATCTTCAGTCGTTCCGCTTTCTACGCCAAACCAGTTAATCAGCAACCATGGCATCGCAGAAGCAATCACAGCACCGAGACCAATAAACAAGCTTTGCACAGAAAAACCCTTGGCACGTTGCTCCGCCGGTAGCTTATCCGCCACAAAAGCGCGAAATGGCTCCATCGTAACATTGATCGATGCATCCAAAATCCATAGCAAACCGACCGCCATCCAAAGCGTTGACGAATGAGGCATTGCCACCAACGCGATACTCGCGAGGATTGCCCCTATGAGGAAATATGGTCGCCTCCTCCCGAGCCCTATCCATGTTCGGTCGCTCATATAACCCACAATCGGCTGAATGATAAGTCCGGTAAGAGGTGCCGCAATCCACAGCAGTGAGAGTTCATGTTCCTTAGCCCCTAGGAACGAATAAATCGATGACATGTTTGCCATTTGTAGCCCCCAGCCAAACTGAATACCGAGAAAACCAAAAGACATATTCCAAATTTGCCAGAATGAGAGACTTTGTTTTTCGTTCATGTTGCAGATAGTGGTCTTTAAACATCTTCGGGTGAGCAGACAAAAGTTGTAAGTTATAGCCTTACCAGTCGAGCACCGCTTACTGACATTATTTAGAGTATTTCAGCAAAAAGAAAGGAGGATTTTCAAAAGCCCTCACCGAGTGGGGCATTCATGTCCTGCAGCCAGATAAAAAAACAAACTCAGCAAACATAGTGCATTCACCATCCCATCCAAGTATTCAAGATCTCTACTGCAGCCGCTTGATCAATGATACTTTTCTGGCGCTTTGCATTTTTTCCTGCCTGGTGAAGTTTTGCAGCAGCAGCCATGGTGGTCATCGTTTCATCGCAAAAATGAAGGGGTGTCTCAGGAAGCCGAGCGCGAATTTTGTCACCAAATAACCGGCACTTCACGGCAGCATCACCTTCAGATCCATCCATGCGTAACGGCAAACCTAACACAATTTGCCGCACCTCACGTGCAGCGACAAGCTCTGCGATACGTTGGATAGCATCTACCTCGCGCACCTGGATAGTTTCCACTGGGTGCGCCATGATTCCAGCAGCATCGGAGGCAGCTATCCCGATACGGGCATCACCGTGGTCGATGGCTAGGACTGGATGTTCGTCATGCATGTTAAAGCAAATCGTCAGGCAGCTGGGCACCGAGGTCTTTGATGGCGTCCGCCTGATGGCGGTTAGCAATGAGCAAAGCGTCCTCGGTCTGAACGACAATAAGGTCGTCAACACCTAACAGAGCTACTTTACTTCCCTTGCGTGCGTTGAAAATAATATTATTCTCGGAGTCAATCTCAGCAAGCTGTGTGTTGGTGCTATTGTTGTCACCTTGTTGATCAAGATACTTAGCCACAGATATCCATGAGCCAACGTCATCCCAATCGAATGTCGCCTCAATATTGAGCACCCGACTAGCCTTCTCCATCAATGCGTAGTCGATGGAAATCGGCGTGAGCTGCGGGAACTTCTCAGCCACGGCAAATTTTATATCATCTGACTGGCGAATCTCAGAGATGAAGTCAGCAAGCTCAGGCGTGTGTGCGGCAAGCTCGGCAGTGACTGTAGCAACCGACCAGATAAACATCCCAGCATTCCAAGCGAAGTTCCCCAGATCCAAAAACGTTTGCGCAAGATCGGGGGCTGGTTTTTCGCGAAAGCGATCAACCTCGTGCGGGTGGTGCGTCAGCGTGGTGTCTAGCTTGGCGGGTTCACCGCGCTCAATGTAGCCGAACGACGGGCATGGCCATGTCGGCTTAATACCTACTGTGACCAGCGCCTCATTTTTAGACGCCGCTGTCATGGCGTCTCGCATAACGGACTGGTAGGCATCGGTATCGTTGATGAGCTGATCGGACGGCAGCACCATCATCGTCGCGTTTGGGTTTCTGGCAGCAACGAGTGCCACACCGAGCGCCACGGCTGGAGCTGTATCGCGTTTTGCTGGTTCGGCAAAAATATTTTCTGGCGGAAGTTCAGATGCTATCTCACGCACAGCTTTCTCCTGAAGCGCATTAGTTAGAATCAGGATATTTTCGCGTGGCACAAGCCCATCTAACCGAGTGATCGTCTGATTGAGTAGCGAAGTGTCGCCAAATAGGTTAAGTAGCTGTTTAGGTCGTGCATTCCTGGAGAGCGGCCAGAAACGTGTACCGCTGCCACCAGCGAGAATGAGAGCGTAATGATTAGTGTCGGGTTGGGACATGCGCGAAGCATGGTGCGACTACCGCAGCATGAAAAGCAGGAAGAGTAAAAAACTCCACTAATTTCCTCTTTGCATTTTGATACATCAAAGAGTAACCTATGCATATGGCTCAGTATGAAACAGAAAAATCATGGATCGAAACTAGCGCTTCGTTTGCACCAGCAATGTTTGGTGCGGCTGCAGGAGTATTTCTTGGTGACTTAATGCACCGCGATACTCGCCGCCCCGTGGCTTTTACACTCGCTGCTCTTGCAGTTGCTGCGCTTGCCCCCACCGTGGTAGACACTGTCGCTGACAAAGTGAACGGCCCCAACAGCCGACGCGGCAGCCGCAGAACACTTCGCAACATCAGGGATGCCGGTATCGACGCGGATGATTTCGCTGACCTTGAGGATGAGGTTGGTGAGCACATGTTCGTGGGATAAAATACAGTATTTTGACAATTCCGCATTTCTAATGTTGCCAGGCAAATAAAGAAACATCTGACAAGGTTAACACTTGGTAAATCATCAAGCTAGATGAGCCCAAATTAGTAATTACCCCACCATTGGAATTACAGGGGTGTTTTTTATCTCTTACAGAAATCAGTCTTTGGACAATTGCAGTTCTGGCCAAGTAAAGGTTCCAAAACGATGAGTCCCAGCATCGTGAAATCTATTGATGATATTGCCACGTCTGCCACAATACAGCAGAATTAACGCAAGATGAGTGATCAATTATCAGAATTCGGCCAGCGCCTGTGTGTGGGCAGCGGCATTGAAGAATTAATGGATGATTTAGGCAATGCGCTGGCGCTTGGCGGGCCTAATATAAGGATGCTGGGTGGCGGGCAACCTGCACACATTCCAGAAGTAAATGCACTCTGGCGTAAGCGAATGGAGGAGATCCTCTCCACACCCGGCGAACTTGAAAAAACTCTCTCTAACTACGATCCACCACGAGGAAATCCAAAATTTCTTGAAGCGCTTGCCGAGCTTTTCAACCAAAGTTTCGGCTGGGACATCAGTCCTAAAAACATTGCCATCACCGCGGGCGGGCAAACTGCATTCTTCTTTTTGTTCAACGCACTCGCCGGCAAGTTTCCCGACGGTAGCAGTAAAAAGATCCTCCTGCCACTCGTGCCAGAATACATCGGCTACGCGAACCAGTCCGTGGGCTCTGATATCTTCCGGGCAGTCAAACCTAAGATCGAAAAAATAGGCGATCACGATTTTAAGTATCGTGTAGATTTCGATAACCTGCACGTAGATGATGATATAGCAGCCATCTGTGTGTCGCGCCCAACGAACCCGACCGGCAACGTGCTCACAGATAACGAAATGTCACGCCTTGCCACCATCGCGAATGAACACGGTATTCCGCTCATCATCGACAACGCATACGGCGCTCCATTTCCTAACATCATATTCACAGAGACGACACCAGTTTGGAATGAAAATATCATCCTCACGCTATCACTTTCCAAAATTGGCCTGCCAGGAACACGCACAGGCATCGTCGTAGCGCGCGAGGACATCGCTGCTGGTGTCGCTTCCATGAGCGCGATTGTCGGACTGGCAAACGGCAACGTCGGTCAAACCCTGATGGAACCACTCGTCCGCAGTGGTGAGATTCTGTCATTGAGCAATGAAATCGTGAAACCATTCTACATCAAAAAATCCCAGCAAGCACGCGAGTGGGTTGAGGAATTTTTTGACGACTCCCTACCCTACCGCGTGCACGCCCGAGAAGGCGCGCTGTTTCTCTGGATGTGGTTTGAAGGTCTGCCCATCAGCTCGGCAGAGCTTTATGAACGACTAAAAAAGCGTGAAGTGCTCATCATTTCTGGTCATTATTTTTTCTTTGGGCTGGATGATGCCGTGCCGTGGCAGCACCGCAACGAATGCATCCGCGTAACCTACACAATGGACGAGCACACCGTGCGCGAAGGCATACGCATCATCGCCGAGGAAGTCGCCAAGGCATACACGCAATCAACGACGAATAGCTGAGACAATCACCTCCAGCCAATCAAATACTAGACTACCCCAAACAGCCGTGATTGAGGGCTCTATTGAGCACATCAGCATGAAATGCCTCCGCTATCTCAGAAACGATGAAAATTTTACTTCGGCATAATCACCTGCTTATGCTTAACTAGACGCTATGTGGATTTGGTCCAAACTTTCCGGCGTCCAGTGGATGGATGCTTGGGAAGATCGGTTCCACGGCAACCCGAATGCCGTGATCTCTAGGCTGAAGACCCAGAAGACGATTCGCGTGGAGGTCTACACGGACACCGAAGCCGAGGCTCAGGAGATCAAAAAACTATTCGGCGGCAGCATCCGTAAGCTCGTCCACAAGAACTGGGCTCTGATCAAAGAGCCTGATCGTGCACCCATCCGAATCCGCAGCTCACTCATCATCACGGGATCACGTGATGATGGCGCGGTAGATAAACTCACCAAAGAATTCCCTGGCAGGCACATCATTCGGATTCCGGCCGATATGGCATTCGGCACCGGCGACCACGCTACCACATCCACCTGCATTAGAATGCTTGTCGACATCGCCAAGGAAAAGGACACCACACCGTGGGATATGCTCGATCTGGGCACTGGCACCGGTGTCATCGCCATCGCCGCCCGTATGCTCGGTGCAGCCTCCTGCCACGGTATGGATTTCGATCCCCAGGCTGTAACAGTCGCCCGCCGAAACGTGCGCGCAAACCATGTCGGCAAGATCAACATGTCGGAAACAGACGTGCTCAAGTGGCAGCCCGACCGACAATGGCCGGTCATCGTCGCCAACATGTTTTCAACCATTCTACAGCAAGCATTTCCGGTAATCACCGCAGCACTGGAAAAAGACGGCCACCTCATCGTTTCCGGCATACTTCGTGATCAGTGGGAAGAAACGCGTGAGATTGCGCATGCTTGCGGACTTCAATTTGAAAAAGTTATCATCAAAGGAAAATGGGTCACTGCCCGTGGTGGCCATTGTTAATAGTACCCAAAAATTTTCTTAAACTTACTGCATTAGACTTGCATCGGATGAACTATCCGTTATCAGTCCCCATCGCTCCGAAGGGGGGTGCCCGTGGAAATCACCAGTGTCCCCCGTTTTGGGACGTGATTAGTCTCATTTAGACCTTATTACCACTATTAGCATCACCAAAAACAACCATGGACTCCATTTCAGCCCGCGTAGCCAACGTCGCCCCCTCGCTAACATTATCGGTCACTAACCAAGCCAAAGCCATGAAGGCACGTGGCGAAGAAGTTTACGGACTTGCCGGTGGTGAACCAGATCAAGACACCCCAGATTTCATCAAGCAGGCAGCCATCGATGCACTTGCTCAAGGTAAAACTAAATACACTCCCGCAGCCGGAATCCCCGAACTGCGTGAGGCCATCGCCAACAAACTCAAGGAAGACAACGGCATCGAGTATGATCCCCGCCAGATTGTGGTTAACAGCGGCGCCAAACAATCCTGCTTCAACGCCATTCTCGCCGTCGTAGAGGAAGGCGATGAGGTTATTATCCCCTCTCCTTACTGGGTCAGCTACCCAGAAATGGTCCGACTCGCTGGTGGTGTGCCCGTGCTTGTCGAAACAACGGCAGAAAACAACTGGAAGATCACGCCTGAGCAGTTCGAGGAAAATATGAGCGGCTTAACAAAGATGATTATCATCAACTCGCCAGGCAATCCTACCGGCTCGGTATATTCGGCTGAAGAGCTTCTAGCCATCGGTGAGGTGGCTCTCTACGAGGATATCATCATCCTTTCCGATGAAATTTATGAACATCTTGTATACGGTGAAACAAAGCACACCAGCATCGCCTCACTGAGCAAGGATCTCTACAACCTAACAATTACTGTAAACGGCTTTTCCAAAGCATACTCTATGACCGGATGGCGGATTGGATATACCGCCGCACCCACCGAGCTTGCAGCTGCCATGTCGCGTATCCAGGGACACACAACATCGAACGCAACTAGCTTCGCACAGTATGGCGCTGTCGCAGCCCTTGATGGCGGTAAGGATTTTATTAAAGACCTAAATGCAGAATACGATGTGCGCCGTCAATTTGTCCTCGCGCGTCTCAATGCGATTCCCAACATCAAGGTCACGGAGCCCCAGGGCGCTTTTTACTTCCTTGTCGATACCGAGCAGCTTGGGCTTAAGTCCGTCAACCTCTGCGATAAGCTACTCAACCGTTACCGTGTTGCCGCCGTTCCAGGCATTGCATTTGGAAACGATTACAGCATTCGTATTAGCTATTGCACAACGCTTGATGTGCTCAACGAAGGGCTAACCCGATTTGAGGAATTCTGCAAAGCGCACTAAAAGCATCACAAAATTTAGATTATGATCGCGGTGTGGCCTGATGGCTATGCCGCGTTTTTTATGGGTAAACAACGTGATCTAACACCAATCCGTCAGGCGGTGCACAGTATGGCGCGCGACCAGAAGGGAGATCCGAGGGTTGATCCATGAGATCCGCAAGATCATCAAGCCTCAATCGCCCCTGCGCGGCATAGACGGCCGATCCCGTCAGTAAGCGTGCCATTTTATATAAAAATCCATTACCCGTAAAAATGATACGGTATCCGTGTGCGGTTGCATGTAATTCAGCATTCTCTAGTATGCGGCGATAGCTTGTCTCATTAGTCTCGTTTCCTCGCATGGCAGCAAAAGCACGGAAATCATGCTCACCTTGGAGAATTTCAAGTGCTTGCTTCAAAGTTTCCGGATCGAGCTGACGAGGCAGATGCCATGCCAATCCGGCCATCAGAGGAGGTAATACTGGCGCAAGACATAGGTCATATGTGTAGGTCTTACTCACAGCGCTAAATCGTGCGTGAAAATCTTCGGTTACCTCCTCGCACGCAATAGCGCGGATCGTTGCCGGCAATTTAGTATTCACCGCCGGCACCCAATTGAATGGATTCATACGCATACCATCAGGCGCATCAAAGTGCGCCACTTGTCCTGTAGCATGAACACCTGCATCTGTCCGACCTGATCCGTGGACACTGACGTCTTGTTTAGCCACCACGGAGATCGCATTATGCATAAGATCCTGGACCGTATTACCATCCGGTTGTTTGGCCCAACCAGAGTATGGCCTGCCATCGTAGGCTATCGTTAATTTCAGTCGCACACAGGTATGTTAATCACGCTCACAAATAAAAACAACCATGATAGAATGACTGACAAGATACGCTCTCACTTAAACCTAACTACTCTAATTTCACCCTTTACCTCAAATTCTAACCAAATCGCATGATGTGGAATAAAATCTGGAAATTTGTTTGCCCACTCGACTACGACAATTCCGTTTTCGTCCAGATACTCATCCCAACCGATACGCAGCAACTCGTCTTCGGTTTCCATGCGGTAGAAATCAAAATGGAATACCGACAGCCTACCACCCATGTATTCGTGGGCCAAGGTAAACGTTGGGCTTGTAACCATCTCTTTACATCCAAGACCAGCTACCACCCCCTTGGTAAAGTGGGTTTTTCCAGCACCTAAACCACCACGCAAGGCCAGAAAATCACCCGATTGAAGACTACGACCAACCGTCTCACCGAGAGCAACCATCGCCTCCGGTGACTCCACAATCTTCTCGCATCCCTTATCCAACATTACCGAATTTATTCAACCTTACCCCCAAAACCGTGTATCGTGAACCCAACGATCTCCCTAAGCATTTCCTCACGGTTAATGTTTTCCACCTCTCCTTGATCACCCGCACTAAGCTGCAACGCAAGTTTACCTAATCCATGGTAATAGACCACCGTTCCTGAGGCGAAAACAATATGCTTCACAATTTGAATTGATGATAGGCTTGGATAATGCACCAGAAATGCTCGTGTAAACGCTTGGAAAACTTCAGTGTAAAGATGGCGACTAACGGCCGGGATTGTGTAATCACTCTCAATTAAGTAACGCGCAACAAGACGTAGCATCAGACCAGCTCTGACACCACACTCTTCCGGCAGGACCACAGGGCGCATAAAGCAGGTCATGACCCGTTCAAGTGGAACTTTCTCTATGGTGCCATACTCAGTAACCGCCTCATTAAGCAGCTTAATCCGATACTGGTTAATCGGATTCATACAACGTTTAACTGCCTCCTGAATCAGGCCCTCTTTGCCTCCAAAGTGATAACTAACGCTCGCCAGATTAACACCGGCAGCAGTTGTTACGTCACGTACGGATACATCCTCAAAGCCTTTTTCAGCGAAAAGATTCCACGCCGCATCCAGAATTTGCTCTCTCGTATCCACGGGAAAATTATTCAAACGATCAATTACGGTAAGGTCAACAACTATTTTAAACGCACGTATGATCTCGCAGCTATCAAAAATCTCTGCTTCTCTTTAAGTTATTAATCTGTCCATGCTTACTGCATGCCAGGGGCAATGAAAACCGATATTCAGCTAGACCTCCTTGATTGCCTCGAGGGTATGCGTCAAATGGAGGCAGAAACTATCGATCTAGTGGTAACATCACCACCCTATAATCTGGGTATTGATTACACAACCTACGAGGATACCAGCGACCGCACCGCTTTTATCAGCTGGTGCTTGGATTGGTCACGAGCAGTGCGTCGCGTCATGACAGAAGAGGCTTCTCTATTCCTAAACGTTGGCGCCGCCCCCAGCAACCCCCTACTCCCGCATCAGCTCATTCTCGCTCTCACAGAAGCCACCGGAGCAGACACACCTGTCTTCACCCTCCAGAACACCTTTCACTGGATCAAGTCCATCTCCATTGAAACCAAAAATGGCGACACGGTCAGCGCTGGACACTTTAAACCCATCAATAGCAACCGATACGTAAACGACTGCCACGAATATGTTTTTCACCTGACGAAATCAGGAGCTGTTCCTCTGGACCGTCGCAGCGCAGGGGTACCCTACGTTGACAAATCTAATATCAATCGCTGGGGGCACACAGGCGGCAAGGATAAACGTTGCCGTGGTAACACATGGTTTATTCCCTATGATACCATCCAAAGCCGCGACAAAGAAAGACCACACCCGGCAACATTTCCAATCGCCCTCGTTGAGCAGTGTATTCGAATCCATGGAGAAGACACAAGGACGCGCCTATTGGATCCCTTTAATGGCATTGGCACATCGGCCGTTGCCGCCATTCGCTCCGGCATCGCGTCCTACACAGGGTTTGATATTGATGAAAAATACCTTAAAATCACACGCGATCGTATCAGCGCAAACTTAAACGAATAAGTCGGCAAACTTTAACCTCTTGGAATAAAAACATTCAAAACTTAACACCCCATATTCCTCTGCTCGCGCTGGCACCAATGCAGGATGTAACCGACTTGGCATTCATGCGCGTAATGCAGCAATTTGGTGGCCCAGACTATTTTGTCACCGAGTATTTTCGTGTACATACTGACTACACAATAGAGAAAAAAATACTGCGGAGCATCACAGAAAATAATACTGGCCGCCCAGTCTACGCACAGCTCATAGGGCAAGATATCCCTGCGCTGAAGCGCATCGCAAAAGAATTATTACAATACCCGATCGCTGGCATCGATTTAAACCTCGGTTGTCCCGCACCCGTCGTATGCCGCAAAGATGCGGGCGGAGGACTGCTCCGCAAGCCAGAAAAAACTGAAGATATCATCGCGGCTTTACGTGATAGCATCCCGGGTAAATTCACCGTCAAAACACGCTTGGGATTTGAGTCACACGATGAGTTTATACAATTACTGGAAATTTTCCGACGACATGACCTCGATACCCTTACGATTCATGGACGATCTGTTCGGGAGCGCTATCAGACACCCATTCACACGGATTGTATTCGCCACGCAGTAGAAAAGATGCCCTGCCCAGTCATTGCTAATGGCAACGTTGTCGACGTGGAGACAGGTATTGGATTATTAGCAAAGACGAATGCACAAGGCCTAATGATCGGCCGAGGTGCAATACGTAGCCCATGGATTTTCAGCCAGCTTAGAGCGGCTATTGCTAACCAATCTATTAAACAAGTTCTCCGTTCCGACCTCTTGGAGTACATAACCCTTCTCTATCAGGAAATAGCCACACAAACATCTGATTTTGATGAGACCAAACATGTGCACCGCATGAAAAAATATCTCATCTATATCGCACAAGGGATTGACGACGAATTTGAACATCAAATTCGCCGCGTCACTAGCGCAGACACATTTTACCTGACGTGCAGAGAGTTTCTCGACAACAACGAGCCCGTACCTTCCCGCCCACCAGAGCGCTCCAAAATCTTCTGTGGATTTGACGCATTACGAAGGTAGCCATCACATGCAATATCTTCCGTCTTGCATCTTACATCTTTTCTCATACTTCTCATTGTGTGATGAATAATGCGCTTTCACCAAATTTGGAACCATTAATCAGCATTCGTCGATTACATAAGCATTTTGGTGATGCTCACGTTCTCCGTGGTGTCGATCTTGATATTTATCGTGGTGAGACTGTATGCCTAGTTGGAGCCTCAGGCGGCGGCAAGACAGTGCTTGTAAAACACATACTAGCGCTACTCGAGTTCGAGTCAGGCAGTGTACAAAT
>DPWT01000230.1 GCA_003527555.1 Verrucomicrobiales bacterium
GCGCGTCTTTAACAATGCCAAGATCTCCGATCACTTCGCCATCATTCCTACCGGACGATTTGTCAAACTAGACGAGGCAGCTGCCAAAATTTTTTATCTTGTCACCAAACGGTTCCTCGCCGTTTTTTACCCACATGCTGAGTTTCTCAACACTCGCCGTTCCACACGTATAACAACATCTGACGCCACTGATGCTTTCCTAACAACCGGAAAGATTCTCGTTAAACCAGGCTGGCTTGCCGTCTACGGTCGAGAGCCCGGAGTCGCCGCAGGTAAAGACGAACTCTGCTCGGTTTCCGAAGGGGAAACAGCACAAGTCTCTGACATAGAGGTTAAACACGATGAGACTAAACCTCCCGCACGTTTCAATGAGGCCACTCTGCTCTCCGCCATGGAAGGCGCAGGCAAACTCATCGACGACGAAGATCTGCGTGAAGCGATGTCTGAGCGGGGACTCGGAACACCTGCAACTCGTGCCGCTACAATTGAGGGACTCATACGACAAAAGTATATCGAGCGTGACGGACGTGACCTTCTCGTTACTCGCCGCGGACTACGCCTCATCGAAATTACTGAGGAACTCGGCATCCAAGCACTCGCCTCACCATCCATGACCGGCGACTGGGAAAGCAAACTCCGCCAAATGGAGCAAGGCGAGCTCTCCCGACCCGAATTTATGCACGAGATTATCGATTTCACATCAGATATCGTTAACCGCGCCAAGACATACACCGCCGAACTGAAGAACAAGATCTTCCCTGATTTGACCTCCATCTGCCCAAATTGCCAAGCAGACAAACTCAAAACCACCGATGCTACTTATGAGTGCTATAACCCAGAATGCGGATTCCAAACCAGCCGATACATCGCATCACGCGAGCTCAAACCCGAGGAAGCCCGTGAGTTGTTAGAAAAGAGATTTGTTGGCCCACTCGAGGACTTCAAGTCACGGTTCAACCGTCCCTTCGAGGCGGCGCTTGAGCTCAAACAAGAAGTCTCCAAAACTGGTAAACTAGGGAAATGGAAAGTCGGATTTGTATTTGACGATGGAGATAATGAACGTGACGAACTTACTGATGATCAAATCATTGCGACCGTCACAACTCCCGATGGTAAAGAGGCTAAAATTCACGAGACCAACAAAGCTTGGTACGTCCTCTCGATCACTAACAAAGACAATCCAGACGGCATCCGCATTTCAAGAACTATTCTCCAGTGTGAGCTGCCAAGTGAGCAAGGGGTCAAACTCATCGAGAAAGGAAAAACAGATCTGGTTAAGGGATTTATCTCAAAACGCACCAAACGCGCCTTTTCTGCCTTCCTCACCTTCGATCACGGAACTGGCAAAATTGGCTTTGAGTTTGAACCAAGAAAAACCGCGAAAAAAGCAGCCAAGAAAGCAGCCAAGAAAAAGTCATAGCCAACACATATCTCTCTGAGATATCGTACAACATTCCTGCCATAATATCAGCACACTGTGGATTGCCTTTGTATGCGGCATAGTGTGTGCTAGTAACGCCCTGTCATGAGTTCTATTACATCAACCAGTCACGCTGGCCTAGCCACTTGGGTCATGGAAATGACCACCCTCTGCAAGCCTACAGATGTCCGCTGGTGCGACGGATCACAGGCTGAATGGGAAGAACTAACACAGCTCTTGTGTGACACCGGAACCTTTACCCGACTCAATCCCGACAAACGCCCTAACTCGTTTCTTGCGCGTTCATCTCCAGGTGACGTCGCCCGCGTGGAGGATCGCACATTCATCTGCACACGTCGTCCAGACCAAGTGGGCCCGACCAATAACTGGGCTGACCCGAAGGAGATGCTTGCCACCATGCACGAGAAGTTTGACGGCTGTATGGAAGGTCGCACCATGTATGTGATTCCCTTCTGCATGGGGCCAATTGACTCCCCACTTGCCAAAATTGGCGTGCAGGTGACGGACTCCGCATACGTCGTGGTCAATATGAAGATCATGGCCAACATGGGTGCCGATGTGCTTAAACGGTTAGAGGATGAGACGAATGGCCATGCACCTCAAAAACGCGATGGCCATGCCAATTTCATCCCATGCGCCCACACCGCCGGCATGCCACTCACCGAAGGCGTAAAAGACATCCCGTGGCCCTGTAACGATGAGGAAAAATACATCTGCCACTTCCCCGAGACCCGTGAGATCTGGTCCTACGGATCAGGCTACGGCGGCAACGCTCTGTTAGGAAAAAAATGCCTAGCACTGCGCATTGCATCAAACATCGCACGCGAGCACAACTGGATGGCAGAGCACATGCTCATCCTTGGTTTGGAATCTCCCGAAGGTGAAAAAACCTACATCTCCGCCGCATTTCCCTCGGCCTGCGGTAAGACCAACCTAGCGATGCTCGTACCACCGAAAAAATACGCTGATGCCGGATGGAAAACCACCATCATCGGTGATGACATCGCATGGCTCTGGCCACACGAAGACGGTACACTACACGCTATTAACCCAGAAAACGGATACTTTGGTGTCGCTCCTGGCACCTCCTACGAGACCAATCCGATCGCTATGGACTCAATGCTCGAGAACGCTATTTTCACCAACGTCGGACTGACCGATGACGGTGACGTCTGGTGGGAGGGCCTCACTGATGAGCCCCCAGCACATCTAATCGACTGGAAAGGCAACGATTGGACACCGGACAGCGACACGCCAGCAGCTCACCCGAACGCACGCTTCACGGCACCCGCCCATCAGTGCCCGACGATTGATCCTGAGTGGCAGAACCCAGATGGTGTTCCAATCTCTGCGATCGTCTTTGGAGGGCGCCGCCCATCCACCATGCCTCTTGTCTATCAGGCATTCAACTGGTCGCACGGCGTTTACGTTGGTGCCACCATGGGCTCTGAAGTCACCGCTGCAGCCATTGGCCTGAAGGCTGGTGTCCGACGCGATCCATTTGCCCAGCTTCCCTTCGCTGGATACAACATGGGCGAATATATCGGCCACTGGTTATCAATGCGAAATGAAATTAAAAACGTTCCACGTATCTTCCATGTAAACTGGTTCCGCCTCGATGAGGACGGCAAGTTCCTCTGGCCCGGATTCGGTGAAAATATGAGGGTGTTGGAATGGATCGTAAACCGCTGCCACGGCCGCATCCCAGGCCACGAAACCAACATCGGCTGGACGCCTCACTTCGAGGACTTCGATATCGAAGGTATCGATTATAACGAGGAGCAATTCAATAAAGCCATGGCTATCGACAACGAGGAATGGAAAGCCGAACTACTCTCACAAGGAGAACTCTTCCTCAATCTCTACGATCACTTACCGAAGGAACTTGTGTTCCAGCGCGAACTGTTAGCAGCACGCCTCACCTGAGCCCACATGTGGTAACGGCACCTGTCACCACATATCTCTTTAAAAACTCAACCTCTCGGCGGCCAAAATCTGCCTGTTCTCCATAACTTTAGAGGAGAGGTGATACCAACTTACTCAAGCCCGACGCTCCAGTATGAGTACGCGGGCTTTATTTTGACAGCTGCACAGTTAGCATTAGATTTCCATTGTGAATCCTAAGCTCTTCCTACAAGTCGTTATACTCGTCATGATCCCATCATTTGCCCACTGCGAAAAACAACAAACTCTCAACGACACAAACAATCTAAAATGGAAAAACCGTGTCCTTTTGATTCAACAAAAGCAGGGTGATAGCCAAACACTCATATTACTCAAGACAGCAAAGCAGCAGATTGACGAACGTCATATGATCTGGATCGTTACTCATGAATCAGGCACAACATCCAACTACCCGCATAACATCTCCACCAAACTAACCAACCAAATAACCAAGGAGCACTTCACCAACAAAAATATTTGTGCTGTACTCATCGGTAAAGATGGTCATGTGAAGGCCAGATATAAAAATCTCGATCTCACAAAAATCTTTGCTCTCATCGATACCATGCCGATGCGACAACGCGAGATGAGAAAGTAAACCCTACCTAGCTCTCAAGTCATCAAACGGACTGCACACACCACAGCCACTCTGCCATTCATAGGCAGGCAGCCCTTTCCTACGGTGCTGAAACCAAAAGCCGCGCCAACCAAGAAGGCGGACGCGGTGATGGGAATGAATTTTAGGAAGTCGTGTTAACCCCCGGTGCGTGGTGGGCGTTTTTTCCCAGACTTCTTTGCAGGCGTGGCATCGCGCATCGGCTTTTTGCCACCACCACCTTTAGCGGCTTCCTGCGCCTGCTGCATTGCCTCGGCACGTTCAGCCATGCGCTCCATGAAGGATTTTTTACCTGGCTTTCCGGCTTTGGCGCGCTTCTGGAGCTCGGGCTCTGGCATACGGTTCATCAACCATGTTTGACCAATGGAAAAGATGTTCTGCGTGGTCCAGTAGAGCGCCAGAGCTGAGGCAAAGTTATAACAAAAGAAAAAGAACATCAACGGCATGAACATCATGATACGCCGCTGCATCTTGTCGCCAGTGTTAGGCGTCATTTTCATCTGCAATACCATGGTGACCGCCATCAGTATGGGTAGAAGGTTAACCGGTGTGGTGTCGCCAAGGAATGGCAGACCGAACGGCAACTCATAGACAGTATCCGGCATGGAAAGATCATCTACCCAGAGGAATGGCTGACCACGCAACTCAACCGCATACTGTAACATGCGGTAGTAACCAAAAAAGATCGGAATCTGCAGGAACATCGGCAAGCAACCACCCATCGGATTAATGTGGTATTCCTTATAGAGCTTCATCGTTTCCTGATTCAGCTTCTGTGGGTTATCCTTATACTTTTCTCGCAGATCCTTCATGATAGGCTGGAGCTTAGACATACGCTTCATGGTGCGCGTGGACTTGTTATGAAGCGGCCAAATGACGATTCGTATCAAAATGGTAAGAGCAATGATAGATAATCCCCACGCCCACTTATTGGCGGTTTTTGAAAATGCCACGTCATGCAACCAGTTCAGCGTATTACTCAGTATAACGGATATGGGTGTAAACCACCCGTAGTTGAGCACCTCATCCACGTTACCCTCCATTTTCTTAAGCAAGCTATAGCGCTTAGGTCCCATATAAACCGTGAAGGATAGTGTCTCGTAATCTCCTGTGGCGATCTTACGCGTGGGTAGACTAAAGCCTGACCTCACCGCATAGTTTTTCTTTTTAGGATCGTCACCAGGTAATTCAACCTCTGCCGACTTTGCCCAGAAAGAAGATGCAAATTTTTCAGTCGGGCGAACGAGCGTAGTGAAAAACTGATTAGACACACCAGAATATTCCAACTCCTCCGCACTTTCTTTAAGCTGCGACTGCGCACCGTGGAAAAACCCTTTATCTACCTCAGCTCCAGCGGATGTTGTGGTATTCTCAAAGCTACCGTCATTCAAGTAGAAGGCTCCTCCCTGATCCGGCCACTCACGCTGATGTAGGGGACTGGCGGTACCATTAAAAAAGTGGTAGTTCTGCAAGCTTACCATGGCTTCACCTTCGTTGCGGAAAGTTATATCAAGAGTGAGCAACCATGGAGCGCCAGGATTCTTATCATCTTCGACAAGCGCCCATCTTTTTTTGATGATCAATCCATTAGCAGTCTTGGCCGTGCAATAGACCGCATTTTCATTTTCAGGCTTTACCAGATCATAATTGAGAGCCAAGTAGTCATCGGGTCCCTCGCCAAGAGCGCCCACTGGTGCAGGTGCGTCTGCATTCAATAGCACATTCTGCGTGCTGGATCCAACCGCATATTGGTTGTGAAGTAGGGCTGATTTGATACCGCCACCCCGCGAGGTTACAGTATAGGTAACATTCACTTTACCGTTATTGATCGAGGTGAGCTCTATGGTATTCTCACCAACAGTCGGCACAGGGGGCTCAACGACAAGTCCGCTTTTAGACTGCAAATTTTCAGGGGCGCTGGCATCGCCAACGGCAGGTAATGATGTGGCAGGCTTACCATCTTTTTCCTTTATCGGCTGAGGCACAGCTGATGGTTTTTCCGGCATGTAGAAAAAATTCAGCGCGAGTAATACTGCGCAGATTGTGAGTATGATCCATCCTTTGCGGTCCATGGTAGATGAGTTTTAAGTGTTAAATATTAAATGTTAAGTTTGAAAAATCTATTTTTTAGGCGGCACGGGATCGTCTCCACATCCGCTCCAGGGATGACAACGTAAAATACGCCGAGCACCAAGCCAAGATCCGTGGAATGGACCATGAATTCTTACGGCTTGTATGAAATAATTTGAGCAGGTTGGGTGATAACGGCAGCCACTATTGGGACTGACTACTTTGAGAATGGGATTAAGAAATTTCTGGTAGAAGCGAATACCGCAATAGATCAGAGTGCTGAGCAGGCGGTTGATAATGTTCACGGTTACAACGGTTAATCATGCGACGAGGATGCCAAGACGGCGAGCCTGCTTGAGCCAGTCCGTCTCCAGCTCAGAAAACGTAGCCTCGGGGGCGCGCCAGCGGAGTACGGTTACAAGGTATTTTTTCCCATCAGCAGAGGGCAAATGTTTAGCACAAATCGCGTGGATACGGCGGCGGAGGAGATTGCGTGTGACAGCATTGCCAACTTTACGTGTCACAATGACACCCAGCTTATGGTGAGGTAGCTCTATATCTTCAAGATAGCTGAGCACGAGGAAACGGCCGGCCTTGGCTTTTCCATGGTTGCGTGTGCGGGTGAATTCCGCGTGACGGGTCATACTGAATTTCCGCTGCAGTCTCATAGTGCCTTTATTTGCTCTTATGGTTAGCATGAACTTTAAAAACAGAAACTAATAAAAAACGGCCACCTTTAAAGGGGTGACCGTATGATGATGAACACCGAGCTCGACAGTCCTGAAGGGACAGCCCACTTATGGGCCAGAGCCGTGTATGTCAGGTAACCGCCCTCAAAGCGAACTAAGCAGCCTTGGTGTGCTGCTTGACGTGGCGCTTGAAGTGAATCTCTGCACCTTTAGGAAGGAGGCGTTTGCGGCCTTTCTGACGGCGGCGGCGCAGTGTGTCGCGCCCGGCCTTGGTGCTCATGCGGGCACGAAAACCGTGCTGGCGTTTGCGAACTCTTTTGGATGGCTGATAAGTACGTTTCATGATGAGATGCGGTCAAAATGGGCTGAGCCCTTGTTTTTTGTTAATTCTGGTGATTCGTGCCTGTTGTAGAAACCCGGATAGGGTAGTCTTTGTAGCCGATCTGGTCAGGTTGGGCGGGCAAACTAGGGATTTTTTTCATCTTGTCAACCCGCCATTCTCTGGAATGACCGATTTTATCAAAAAATTTTCTCCCGTGCCTAAAAAATTGATGCTAATTATAAATCAAGAATGTCCACAACCAACGCAAACGTTAAGTTATCATGTTCAGGTCAAGTAGTTCGCGTCCAGCCAGCTACCATAGAAGATCTGCCTGAATTGGTGCAACTTGTCGAAGAGCTCATGTCGGCGCAAGCAGACTTTTCCCCAAATACGAAAGCGCACGAACAAGGCCTATCAATGATTCTCGAGCAACCAAATAGGGGCAGAATCTTTGTTCTGCGCAGCGAAAGCCGGATTTTTGGTATGGCTAACCTCCTATTTACCATCTCCACCGCGATGGGCGGTATGGTAATTTTGCTGGAAGACTTCATTATTCATCCAGATTACCGAGGCCAAGGGTTCGGGTCGCAACTCGTAAATTATGTGATCGATTTTGCAAAAAATAAAAATTTCACCCGCATCACACTCTTGGCTGATAAACTAGAAGAAAATTCCCAAAAGTTTTTCCAGAACCAAGGTTTCGACTTTGCGCATATGGTTCCGATGCGTCGGGTAGTCAGCTGACAGCTAGCCTCTCACACAGATTCTGCGGTAAGTTCAAAAGATGGCCTGCCAGTGATCTCGATCCACCCAGTAGGCTCATGTTGATGAGCGCATTGCACCAAAACATTCGGCAGGCCACGACCAACCAGACGCTCTGCGACAAGGCGTGCCGCTATATCCGGGCAATTACAGTCCGAGCTGAGGTGACTGAGCATGACGACTTTAAGCTTCTCGCAAGCAACCTCAGCTAACAGATCGGCAGTTTGCTCATTAGACAGGTGGCCATGGCGGGATGTAATGCGCTGCTTCGTAGCCCATGGGCGTTTAGTATCTTGTTCTAACATTCCAGGGTCATAATTAGCCTCGATGTAAATGCCATCGCTCTGGCGCAGACTTTCACGCATTAGGTGCGTCACGTGACCAACATCACTAACCATACTTAATCGGGTCGCCGCACCCGAGATAACAAAACCCACAGGCTCAGCAGCATCATGCGGAATACAGAATGCCTGCACATTCAACTCCCCCAGCTTAAAATCCTGACCACTACGGAAAACACGCCATGGCACGGTGCTTTTCATTTTATCACTCAAAGCTTCACGCGTCAGTGCATTGGCATAAACAGGAATATCACGCTTGCGCAATAGCACATCTACCCCACGTGCGTGATCGCTGTGCTCGTGAGTAAGTAAAATGCCATCTAGCTGCTCAGGCACTATACCTAGCGACTCCATGCGAATAACCAGCTGCTTGGCACTGAGTCCAGCGTCCACTAGCACGTGAGTTCTTCCGCAACTGACTAGTGTGGCATTTCCTCCACTGCCGCTGCCCAGCACTGCCATCTTCATCATGAGTTGCAGCATGACTTAGAAGATCGGTTTTTTCAAGAAGCTAGTACGTGGAAATAGAAGAATCAGATCCATGGTAATCGATTTGATCTTGTTAAAGTTAGGCAAATAGATCAAATTTCCACCATGAATATTACGCAAATTCTATTGGGCTCAACCGCTGTCATGCTTCTGGTTGCTCTCGTCCTCTCGTTCACTGCTATGAAAAATGGAGAGGCTGAAGATGGCCGAGAGCATACAGCCGTGTCATTGATGTCGGAAAACGCACGCCTGCAGGCAGAGATTGAACGCCTACGCGCTGGTGATGCCATTGCAGCAC
>DPWT01000211.1 GCA_003527555.1 Verrucomicrobiales bacterium
TTTGGTAGGGCGGATTGGCTCAATCCGCCGGGATAGACCGAACCGTGGTCCTCACTCAAACCTGCCCCCGCCGCAAAAACCACGTCCAACCACGCGTTAGCGGTTTTTCCCCAAATGACAACAACTCACGCGGCGGATTGAGGCCAATCCGCCCTACCAGCTCGCGTTGTAAGACCAGCCTTCTGGTGTGGAAGCTAGTTCGGCCCTCACGGGGTTTTGCAAAATATAATAGCACTTCTGGATGGTGACACCATTCCACGCACTGGCTTCAGCTGCTTCGACCCGGGTGACGAATACTGCGTGCTTTTCCCCATGATGGATTTACTTGAGGGAGGATAAGGTGACTGGCAGCCTGCGTATGAATATTCAAAGTAGGATATGAGTGTAGAAAACATGCGGGAATTTTGATAACAACGGTCGAGTTCTAGTAAGAAATTTTCAAATCATGAGCACCAAAGCAACGCCTCCTTCCCGTTCTACAGGTAGATATTTTATGGGCGTGCTCGTTATTGTGATGGTCGCCGCCGCTATATACTACGTGCTGCGTAGTGGGGATGAAGGAGAGGTCATGCGGCCTGGTGGGAGCTTGGTGAAAACAAACGGTACGTCTGAAAAAAGTGAAAATGCCCATCAGGCTCAATCATGGAAGGTAGTGGACGATCCCTCCAAGGATGGTTGGGATACCGAAGTCTTTACCAACAAGGCCATGAAACAATTGCAAGTGGTTGGCCAATTGTTGACCAATTCTGGTGAGTTCGATACCGCTGCCGTGGCGAATCTAATCTCGGATGATTTCAGGTGCGGGGCTTTGCTGCCAGATCATGTGACAACCGTTTTTGACAATCAACACCTGAAGATTGATCGATTGCCGTCGCCGACCGGACCAATACCTCTGGGCAAGCCGTCAAGAGACTCAGTCATGCCGTATCAAGAACTGAGTGGGCTCGTTCAGGTGATGCGTGGCGTTACCGATTCACTGTCGAACGCTGCAGATTTGCGATTCAAGTTCAAAGTTTTTCGTGTAGTGGTCTCACCGGATGAGATTATGACCCGGCAGTACTTTGCCATTTCAGGTCGCACAGATTCTGGTGCCGTCGAGCAGCACGCGACATGGGACATTGGCTGGACTTTGGAGGCTGATGAAGCTCCTCCGCGCATGCAATGGTTACGTGTGGTGGAATTTGAGCAAGCGGAAAGCCGTCAGCCGGATGGAGCCATCTTTGTTGACTGCACCGAGTCCGTTCTAGGGGACAACAGCTGTTATCGGGAGCAATTTTTGCGAGGTATGAATCACTGGTTGGAACGTATTCAAGATCCAAGCCCATTTATGTTGGCGGCGAATCCTGGATTGGCTGTAGGGGATGTGAATGGTGATGGATTGGATGATCTATACGTCTGCCAGGAAGCGGGCTTGCCGAATCGCCTCTTTGTTCAGAACAGCAATGGCACTGCTCGGGAGGTATCTGAATCATCGGGGGTCAACTGGTTACAGTCATCGCGCAGTGCGTTGTTAGTCGATCTTGATAACGATTCGGACCAGGATCTTGTGGTGGCGATTCTTGGAGGTGTGGTAGTGGCGGAGAATGATGGTGAAGGTAATTTTCGTCTCCGTGATGTTCTGCCGAGCGGGGATGATACGATGTCTCTCAGTGCGGTTGATTTCGATATGGATGGGCGGCTCGATATCTACGCCTGTGTCTACAAAAAAGACCGAAGACTGATGGCGAATGGTGACATGGGAGGATTACCCGGAGCCGCTGCGGGCTTTGTGGTGCACGATGCTAACAATGGCGGGAATAACATCCTTTTCCAAAATCAGATCCAAGCGGAGGGCGACTGGCGATTCGTGGATGTGACCCAAAAAACCGGGCTGAATGCCAATAACCATCGGCACAGTTTGGCAGCGGCATGGGATGATTTTGATAACGATGGTGACCAGGATCTCTACGTTGCCAACGATTACGGACGTGACAATTTATATCGCAACGATGCTTCAAGTGATGGCACATCAAGAAAGTTTGTTGATATTTCAACCTCCGCGAATGTTGAAGACAGCGCCACAGGGATGTCAATCACATGGGGCGATTATGACCGTGATGGATGGATGGATGCCTTTGTCAGCAATATGTGGTCGTCCGCGGGTAATCGCATCGCGTTCCAGGATCAATTTAGGCAAAAAGCATCTCCGGAAACTAAGCGGCGTATCCAGCGTCTTGCGCGCGGAAACACGCTTTTAAAGAATCAAGGTGATGGCACTTTTACCGATCAAAGTGCTCCGGCAGGCATTGAGATGGGGCGCTGGGCCTGGGGATCGCATTTTATCGACCTCAACAACGACGGATGGGAGGATGTGCTTATGTCGAATGGTTACATCACAACTGGAGACACCGGGGATTTGTGAAGTTTCTGGTGGCGGCAAGTTTTGTCGCAGGATGAAGTGCAAAGCCGGGATGCGGTTGCGGATGAGGGTAGGGGAGCAAACTCAGAACTTTCTCAGATGATGCGTGGTGGGCGATCATTCAGTGGCCGTGAGCGAAACTGCTTTTTTCTCAACACAGGGGCATCGATAGATGCGGCGGGACGATTTGCCAACATCTCCGCTGTTAGTGGACTTGATTACCCCGATGACGGCAGGGCAGTGGTTCTGACAGATTGGGATAACGATGGAGACGTGGATATGTGGATTTCCAATCGCAATGCGCCAAGGCTGCGGCTGATGCGAAACGATTCTCCTGCGGGGAACCATTTTCTGGCATTGCGGCTCGAAGGCAATGGCAAGACCACGAACCGAGATGCGATAGGCGCCCGGGTGGAGGTTGTTGTCAGCAGCCAACCATCGGAAAAACGCCAGCTCAAATCCATTAAAACATTACGCGCGGGAGAGGGTTACTTGGCGCAGTCGAGTAAGTGGTTACACTTCGGGCTGGGTAGCACCAAAGCCATCGAGAAAGTGGTTGTCCGCTGGCCAGATGGACGCATTGAGCAGTTTACGGGTATCATCTCGGACCGTCGTTATCGCCTGATACAGGGGTCTGGTGAGGCGCGTGAAATTGATATACCCAAACGTGAGACATAACTTGTGCATACGGATCAGCAGAATACTCCGGTGTCACAGAAGGCAAGAATTCCTCTGGTCGAGCTGCTTGCTATGCCGAAGTCGAATTATCTTGGATTCGATGGTCAACCCCATGAGCTGCCAATCAAACCCGGACGCCTATTGCTGATTAATTTGTGGGCCAGTTGGTGTCCGATTTGCCAGGAGGAGATGAAGGAGTTTACTGAAGGACATGAGAAGCTGAATGCCGCCGGTGTAGATATTCTTGCACTATCGATCGAAGGGCTCAGTGCCAGCGACCCGGCCGGAGCCAGAGAAAATGCTATCCGCGCGGCGTCCAGGGGTAGGTTTCCCTACACCACCGGATTCGCTACTCCTCGGTTGCTTTCGGCGCTTCGCGAGCTGCACAAGCTACATATTCCGCTTGATACGCAGCTACCGTTGCCGTCCAGCTTTCTGATAGACCGACAGGGCCGTGTATCTATGATCTACAAAGGTTCCGTGACGGTTGATCAACTACTCAAGGATGCTAACTATAGTGATCTCAGCAGACTTGAGAGGTTCAAGGCGGCTGCACCGATAGCTGGGCGATCGCTAGAGCATCCTCAGGTAACAAACACCGCGGCCAACACCTCGGAATTCATTCGTTTTCATTACGCGCTCTTTCTTGAGCAGTCCGGTCGTGCCGAGCAGGCGATCAAGGAGTACGCCGAAGTTCTCAAGACAAAACCGGATAGCCACCTCGTGCACAATAACCTGGGTAAACTCATGCAGCAACTCCGTCGTTACGAGGAATCACGCAAGCATTTCAAACAAGCACTGCTCTGCAAGCCTGACTACACCATCGCTCATAACAATCTGGGTATCCTACTCCAGAAACTGGGTGAATATACAGAAGCGATCGTGTGCCACCGGGAGGCCATCCGCATCGACCCAAACTACGCCAACGCTCACAACAGTCTTGCCAATGCATTGGGCAAGCGCCGTCAAACTGCTGAAGCCATTAAGCACTATCGATATGCCTTGCGGATCAGACCTGATTTTGCAGCGGCGCATACTAACCTAGCGAATACCCTGCTGAGACAAGGGAAAAGGGGGGAGGCGATCAAGCACCTGCGTCATGCCCTAAGGGCCAATACGAATGACTCGATGGCACACGTTCGGCTGGCTGTGGCACTGGGGATACATGGAAATGCGCCCGAAGCGGTAAAGCATTATGACAAGGCGCTGGAACTGAACCCGAATCATCAACAGGCACTGAACGATCTGGCGCGAATCCGCGCTACCCATCCTGATGAGAAACTTAGGGATGGGAAACAGGCGCTGGCGTTGGCAAAAAAATGCTGTGCACTATCACAGCACCGCGTGTCTGCCGCGCTCGATACCCTGGCTGCCGCTTTTGCGGAAACGGGACAGTTTGATGATGCAGTCAAGTGGCAGAACAGGGCGATCGAATTAGCCCGACGCCACGAGATGGCAGCGCAGGTGGCACGATTGCAATTGTATAAGAAGGGTGTGCCTTACCGAGAGGGACATTCAAAATGAGTTTACGCTTTCCCCCGTGGTCTCCGTGCT
>DPWT01000186.1 GCA_003527555.1 Verrucomicrobiales bacterium
ATTGTCCACCTTCCATATTTTGCGCCCACGGATTATACTCATCGGGAATGGGTGCTTCGAAATTCATTCGTTCACCAGTTTTCGGGTGGGTGATTACGAGTTGCCATGCGTGTAGCATCAGTCTACCTGGTTGCACTGGCTGGCGCGCAGGTTTGGCGTAAATAGGATCTCCCAAAATAGGTGTGCCGATGTGAACCATGTGCACACGAATCTGATGAGTTCGCCCCGTGTGTAAATGGCACAGGATGAGGCTTGTGCCATTTTCTGCACTGTAAAGCACTTGGTAGTCGGTCATCGCGGACTTGCCACTACCTGGATTAACCACCGCCATTTTGAGGCGGTTGACAGGATGGCGGCCAATGTTCGTAAAGATTTTACTCTCATGCTGGTTTGGTTTGCTCTGCACCACGGTGAGGTAGCGTTTTTCATTTGTTCGTGAGGCAAATTGTTCACAGAGCGATTGGTGGGCCGCGTCATTTTTGGCAGCAACTAGACAGCCTGATGTGTCTTTGTCGAGTCGGTGTACGATGCCTGGCCTCTCCACGCCACCAATACCAGCGAGCTCCCCCTTGCAGTGGAAAAGCAGTGCGTTCACCAGGGTGCCGTCTGCATTTCCAGCTGCTGGATGCACTACCATGCCGTGTGCTTTGTTGACCACAATGATGTCTGCATCTTCATAGAGAACTTCCAGAGAGATTTCCTGCGGTTGGGCTTTGGAGGTTTCGGGTTCTGGTATGACGACTTGAATTTCATCGCCGCTCGAGACGCTGTGCTTGGGTTTAGCCTTAATGCCGTTGAGAAGAATATCGCCTGATTTCAGTAGGCTTTGGATGCGTGAGCGCGAGAGCTCGGGTAGCCGACTGACCAGAAACTGATCAATCCGCTGAGCCTGTATGCTATTCACTTCAATCTTCACGAGATGATCATGGCGGGCTAGTTCTTAGTTTGCAATTTCGGATTCGGAAATTACTCTGTGGGCGTGAGTAATTTCACAATGCTAGAAAAACGAGCTATATTCTCCGTGGTTGCGGCCATTGGAGTTCATGGTCTCGTTTTTGTTTCTTGGGTCTCAGTAATTGCGATGGATTTGGCCGTATTTACCCCTCCTGAGAGCAAAAATAGCCCGAGGCCCGAGCCTGATGTTGTGGTGGTATTGAAGCCTATGATTTCTAAGCCACCGCCGCCGCCTGTTCGTCTACCTCAGCAACAGGTGGAGCCAGTCATCCCTGATCCGCCGAAACGGCCTAAATCATTGGATCAGGTTATTAAGCCGCCACCCGATCTTCAGCCGCCATCTCCACTGGCTAAACGCAAGACACTGCCAGAACAAAAACGCCGGTTTGCCCGCACATCATCTGACCAAGAAGCAAAACCGGATGCCCCGACTGATCTGCTAGGTGAGCGTGATACTCGTGCGGCATCGGACAGTGCTCCTGTGCTTGGTGCTGACCCTAACAAACCATCTCAAGAAGGAAAAGATCCACTGTATGCCAAACATCTTGAGACAGTTGAGAGGGATTTTACTGATGGTTCTTTAGGTGGGGATAAAACAGGTGCTGATACTGAGAGGCCACAAGAGGCAACGGCACGCAAAGACAACACACTAGTTGATGATGCCCCGCGGGTAGAATCTTTGAAACCGGATACCAAGGAATCTGCCAGACCTAAGGACAAACACATTGACTTAGGTGAAGTGCTTCCTTCTATAGCCGATGGTACGGGTATTAAGCAAATCGAGGAAAAACCGAAGGCTGAGGAGGCGCCCAAGGAAAAACCGAACCGAGGAGCTATGCGAGACGGGGGAGGCGACGTTGTCGATCAGGATCCGAAGAAAGATGGTTTTAGTGGGTTTTCACGAAAGACCAGAGTGACAGGATCTATTTCTCGTCGTGGTAAAAGTGCACTAAACGTGAAAAATTCTCCGCTTGGACGATATCAAGCACTTATCAGTAAGTCGGTGGAGCTTCAGTGGCGAAGGAATTGTGATCAACATCGTGATCATATAGTGCCTGGTGTGATGTCGATTCGCTTTTACGTTGATAAGCAGGGTAATGTCTCAGGAATTAAATTCCAGGAGGTTATTGAGGGTAGCTATATCACACGTGGATTTACTCAGCGTGCGATCCGTCAAGCAAAGATTCCAAAGATGCCCAAGGCTGTGCTCAAGGAACTTGAAGGAGATCCGTTAGAGCTAATCTACAACTTTTATTTTTAATCGCTGGAAAATCATGCTCAGCCCGTGCATGGCTCACCCCGCACAATCTATTATGACAAATATCCCATCCATCATTGCCACTGACGCTGTTCCTGCTTGGGAAGTAGTGTGGAATTTTTTCAGCCAAGGTGGCTGGTTTATGATTCCAATTCTAGCTTGCTCGATGATCGCCGTGGCAATTATTATTTATAAGCTCAGTACGCTGGGTAAAATTACCATTGTCCCTAGTAGCCTAGCTGCCGAAGTGGAAAATATCGAGAGCCATCTGGAGAATGATACGTTGGATGGGCTAAAAGATAAATTCACAGCGGGGGAGTCAGCATTGGCAAGGCTGTGTGCAGTGGCATTTCATAACGCGGGACGAACTCAAGCAGAGGTGCAAGAGGCTGTGCAGTCGGCTGCACGTGAGGAGATTGTGAAAATGAATACTGGGATGCCAGCGCTCGAGGTTGTAATTACTATTGCGCCGCTTCTCGGGTTGTTAGGAACAGCGAGTGGTCTTGTGCTTGTATTTGCCAACGTTGGTTCAGGCGCAGACTCTGTTAAGGTAGGTCAGGGAATAGCAATGGCCTTAAATACAACTGTAGCGGGTCTCGCTGTTGCGGTGCCGACCGTAATAGCGCACAGCCACTTCAATAGAAAAATCGAAACCATGGCGGCGCGATTAGAGGTGCTGATGGGGAAAGTAACTTCTGCATGTCATCAACACGTTTTTTTCAAGAATAGTTAACTGCTTATAAATGGAGTTTCAACGAGTCAATCGCAAGATACCCCAGGTGCCGATCATTCCGTTGATTGATATCCTGTCGATCTTACTTATCTATTTTGCTGTGACCACGGTGACTAAGGTGGAGCGCCACACCATGCCCATCGAGCTGGCTTTGGCGCAGGACTCGATTGTTATCGAGGTCACTGGATCAACATCTGTCCTTGCTATTGCTGCAGATGGTAGCGTGACGTTAGATGCGACCCGGATTCACGACGGGTTATTGATTGATTACTTAAAGGTATTTAAGGAAAAATTCCCTGAAAGAAGCCTTGAGCTTGAGCCGGATAAGCAATTACCGCTGCAAGATTTTATCAAAATACAGTACGCGCTTATCAAGGCAGGTATTGATCCTAAAGAGGTTTACACGCGTGTTAAACTTACCAAATCTGATCTCGAAAAAGAAAACTAATAATAGAATAATGGTGTTAGAAATTACTCAATACGGAAATCCCGTCCTCAGAAAAAAATGCCGTGTCATTGAAGGTGTGGATGATGCATTGCTGCAGCTTGCGGACGACATGATTGAAACTATGGTGGATGCAAATGGTGTTGGGCTTGCTGCTCCACAGATTGGTCAGGATATTCGTATGGCGGTGGTAGATGTTGCACACGACCCTGATTGTGTCTCCTTCCTCAGAGTTAATGGTGTGGATACCAAAATGGATGATATCATGCCGCTGGTTTTTATTAACCCAGTGCTGGAGCTCAACGGACCGCGTGAGAGTGAGTCAGAAGGGTGTCTGAGTATCCATGATATTCGTGCCAATGTTAGACGACCCAGCACGATTCATGCAAAGCTTCCTCAGCTCGATGGCTCTGTGATCGAACTGGAAACCGACGGCCTGTTAGCTCGTGCCATTCAACACGAGGTGGATCATCTTAATGGCATCTTGTTTGTTGATCGCATCAGTCCTGCTGCAAAGGTGAGTATGAAAAGAAAGCTCAGGCGACTAGCTGCGCA
>DPWT01000249.1 GCA_003527555.1 Verrucomicrobiales bacterium
CCGATTTTGAGTTGGCTAACGCCGCCTTTTGCTTGGTAAGAAATTCTGCGTATTTGATATTCTTTTACAAACTCGCCGCCACGCCAGAGCGTAAGTGTTTTACGACGAATATTGATAACCATGCGCAAATCAAGCGGCATCACTATAAGTTTTTGCCCAATACGTAACCGGTTGTGTTCGGTCTTCGTTAATCCGCTGAGATGAATGAGGCTATCAAAAGTGGTCTCATGTTTTCTGATGATTCCAGTATAGTTATCACCGCTTTTCACCATGATGACTTTCTTTCCTTCCGGCCACTCGGGATCAAGTAACCGATCAACGTTGATCTCACCGAGTATTCGGCGCGCCTCGGCTGCAGACTTGGCAGATGGATAGAAGCTCACGATGTATTTCAACTTTTCTTCAGCTTCCACCATCGACTCCATGGCGAGTAGCTCCTTCGCCCGCTGGTATGCTTTTTCACCTGGCTCATTATCTGCAAGAACTCCTTGATCTGCTTTTTTTTTCAGCGTGATTTCAATTTCCTCCTGTCGTTCCATCATCGCTGCCGGCATGTCCTTAATGGTGCCTGTGTATTCCTGCATTAAGTAGGCGGTACCTCCCATGACACCCAATACAAGAAGTGCCGCAACCGCCTTAACGAGGATAAGAATGCGCATACGTTGAATCATAAAGAAAAAGGCAGCTTTTTCCACTCAAATATCAGCTTACAGCAAACCCCTGCGTTTAAAATCGAAAGTGTTGATATCCGATGATTTGCCTATCATCTCTATAGCAAACTTCAGCAAACAAACTTCCCACGCGTCATCTACGCCTTCCATCACCGCAAGCATGGGGTCTCCAGTTGATCGCACATCATCTAATACACGCCCACGAACTGCACTCAAAGAATCATGCAGTAGCTCTTCGGTTACGTTGCCGCGCTTGAACATGAACCCATACTGAAAAAAGACTGGCTCAAGATTTTTTGCTTTTAGCCAGTCCATGTATTCACTGGCTTTTTCATGAAATCCATCTAGTTCAACACCATCCATACCCTCGGGACGAATGATTTGAGGTTTTTGAGCTTCCATCTCACCGTGTCGGAGGCGGACCTGATCTACGGAATCCATGGGCTCACTTAGCATAGTGAATTTGAAACGTGTCGCACCGAAGGTGTCGATCCTGCGATCTGGCTCGTGAATCAGCCGCGCTGTTTCCATGGCATATTGAATACTATCTGGTGAGTGTTCCACGTTAAGAATGTTTATAGTGATGAAATAAGAATCTTGCTGGGACTATATTCGACTCGATTACTCATCAATGCAACAAAAAGGGCAGGCCCTCAAAGAGCCTGCCCATTAAAAATTGCATCTATGAGAATTAGGAGGCACTGTTGACGTAGGTGATAACATCACCAACGCTTTGTAGCTTCTCAGCATCTTCATCTGGAACCTCAATTCCGAACTCTTCCTCAAAGGCCATTACAAGCTCGACGGTGTCGAGGGAATCAGCACCAAGGTCATCGATGAACTTAGCATCTGGCTTAACTTGTTCGGCGTTCACGCCGAGTTGCTCGACGATAATATCTTTTACTTTTGCTTCGGTATTTTCAGACATAAATTCTGTTTAGTTGATAGGGATGATTTAACGTTGAGAATGAGATTTGGCAATCATATAAAATCATTAATCGCTATCTTTATTGTCATCGCTAATACCCGCTACAAAATCATCTGATGTCTGCTCATCACCGTCACTTGTATATTCAATGACCTCACCTTTGAATCGATTCATAACATGGGCAAATAATTTTTCTGCAGGGGCTCCGTCCTCCTCCTTGAATTGCCCGTAAACCATGCCATCGATCTTTGCTTTCTTTTCCTCATCACCCTGCTTGTAATAAATCAAAGCAATACCCTTGCTGTCCCACTTGCGTATATCAAACCTCACCATATCGGTGTAGGCAATTTTGATACCATCCTGGGAATATAGCGCCTCTTCATCAGCGCTGATGCTGCGATTCATTGTACGAATTAAGAAAAACAACGTAACCGCAAAGAGTAGCCCAGTCACACCAAAGGCAACAAACTGCTCCTTGATTTTTCCTTTCTTAAATGGCTTGTCCTCAGTCTCCGAGCTCCACTTGCGAACCCCGCTATAATCTTCCCATAGCTTGGCAGCACCAGTCTGACCACCTATATCCGACAACACACCGTATCCCTCGGCTATCTCCTCTGGCCATGGCATATCAAATTGGGTAGCGAGAGGTAGAATAGCCGCAGCATCATTGGGGAACTTAACTTTCTTTGCCGATACATAATTCTTCCAATCTAATTCGTTGGGCATGTTCATTTTCTGGAAATCTTTTCCAGCCTGAACAAATGCATCATGCACATAATAGTGTAGATTTTTTTCACGGTAACCCCACATGCCATCCTTGAAGAACAAAATACTAAACACACTAAACATGGTAAGCATAGCAAGGGCACGCCACAGAAACCAACTGGTGGGTTTGCAAACCAGCATATTTGGACTAGTAATTTTTTCGCTCATAAAAAAGGGGGGGGATGAATACTTTGCAGAATTTCAATTATCCTAGAAGCAAAAAATGAAATCTTACACAACCATCGACTCTATGAATTGCGATCAGAAACTTGCATGCTGGAAGGTTACATTGTAGAAAGCAGCAGTCACAGCCAAATTCATAATGACCAAAAAAGAAAACTTACGCCTCACTTCTCTTGCATCTTGCGCAGGATGAGCGTCCAAACTCGACCCTAAGTCACTCGCGCAGGTTCTGCATGGGTTGCCACAATACGAGAACGATCGATTGCTTGTAGGCTCGGCTACTGCCGACGACGCTGGCATTTTTAAAATCAACGACGAGCTCGCACTAGTACAGACGACGGATTTTTTCACCCCAATAGTGGATGATCCGAGGCTCTATGGCCGAATAGCCGCCGCAAACTCACTCTCTGACGTTTATGCCATGGGCGGCAGCCCACTAACTGCTCTCGCCATTGCTGGTATGCCATCGGACATCATCGACAATGATACCATAAGACAAATATTTCACGGGGGCGCAGAAATGTGCGTCGAAGCAGAATGTAGCCTGCTTGGCGGACATACCATCAAAAACCCAGAACCAATCTATGGTTTGGCGGTAACCGGCATCGTGCATCCTGAGCGCTATCTCGCCAACACAAATGCCAAAACGGGAGAGATTTTAATCATCACCAAACCTCTCGGCAGTGGCATTGTCTCCACTGCAATCAAACGAGGGGTTTGCTCGGATGAGCTAGCCAAACGTGCCAGCGAACTAATGGCGACGCTAAACAAACCGGGGACAGCACTTGCCGAGCGTGGACTGATTCGCTGTTGCACTGACATTACAGGATTCGGACTAGCAGGTCACCTCCTCGAACTTTGTGACGGTAGTGGAGTCTCTGCCGAGATAGATGCATCGCTACTACCGGTCATGTCGCCAGAGGTTATGCAGCACGTCAATGCTGACTGCGTCCCGGGAGGCAGCCACAAAAACCTTGATTATGCTATGCCCCACTTAGATATTTCAGACAATGTCAGCGACGCACTGCAACTTATTGCTGCTGATGCTCAAACCTCCGGCGGCCTGCTCCTGAGTGTTCCCTCAGATAATTTGAACGCTGTCATGGATACACTCGAGGAGTCAGGAGCTCCTTGCGCCGTGGTTATTGGCAAAACAATACCACGGCAAGACAAAGCAATCCGCCTGAGCGCATCCTAATCCCCTCAAGTTTATGGACAAAAATATCACCATTGACACCACTACCCTACCCGAAGAAGGGAAATTTTTCTCAGGTGACTTGGACAGCGTGACCATAGATCTATCGAACAGTGACTCCAGCGCCGCCGGCCCACTAGAATATGATCTACACCTACAGAAATTTGATTCTGAACTTTTGGTGCGCGGCAGCCTCAGCCTCAAAATGATTTTCACGTGCGTGCGCACGCTCCAAAGATTTGAGCAGACAATTCATGTTAAATCTTTTGACTTAAGTATCGAACTAACCGGTGATCAAGTGGACCTTGCAGATCATTTGCGTGAAGAAGTGGTAATTCGTTTCCCAGATTATCCACGTTGTGACGAGGCAGACTTGCCGATGACATGCGAAGTGGATTCTAGGTATTTAGCAGTAGACAAACCCAGTGGAGATGATGTAAAGACCCACTCCCGAGACGAGGCACCCAATCCTTGGGATGCCTTGGACGGAATTCAAAACGGCCCACCTAAGTCGTAATCATGGAGAGGCAAGACACTCATCCCTAAAAAAAAATCAATCATTTAACCAACCACCATCATGGCAGTACCCAAACGCAGAACATCAAAAATGAAACAAAAGATGCGCCGCGGAGCAAACCGCTGGCGCGCACCCAAGCTGAAGACATGCCCTGAGTGCGAGAGCCGCGTTCCCTCACACATCGCATGCCCGCACTGCGGCACCTAACGCGAACGGCAGTTGTTCGAAGTACATGCCCTCTAACGAGGAATTCCTCACTGGGTTCATCATTCATCGCAGCGGAATGCCTCAGCATTTCGCTCGTTTTGTATCTACCCATTCGCCTCCATAGCCATCAATATTTTCAAGATTTACCTGGCTACCCGTAACCTATAATTTTTTTTTATGAATATCGCACTTGATGCCATGGGCGGAGATCTCGCACCTGAGGTCAACATTGTGGGCGCACGCGATGCGCTAAAAATTAATAAGAATATCGATCAACTCTATCTGGTCGGTGACTCCGAAGTGATTGGTCAACTGGTCAAGAAACACGGTATTACGGACACCCGCATCAAGATTGTTCATGCACCTGAGGTGGTTGCCATGGACGAGTCCGGAGCAAAGGCACTACGCCGGAAAAAAAAGTCATCCATCTCAGTAGCTACCGATTTAGTCAAGTCGGGTGATGCGGACGCAGTAGTCAGCGCCGGAAACACTGGTGCCGCCGTAGCCGCTGCTACTGTCAAATTGCGGACACTCAAGGGCGTAGAACGAGCAGGCATAGCCACGGCAATCCCAAACGAACATGGAATTTGCCAACTTCTGGATGCAGGGGCTAACCCCGAAGCCAAACCTCAGCATCTTGTAACTTACGCTCTCATGGGCGCCGTCTATGCCAATAAAGTTCTCGAAGTTGAGCGCCCACGCGTTGGGCTCATGTCTAATGGCGAAGAAGATGAAAAAGGCACAACCTTCACTAAGGAAACATTCGCCCTACTTAAACATCTTGAGTCAACCAATCGAGCCCCATTTGATTTCATCGGCAATGTTGAAGGGCACGATTTATTCGACAGCAAACTAGATGTCGTGTTGTGCGATGGTTTCACTGGAAATATCATCCTCAAAACATGTGAGGCAACCGCCAAAGCAATGTCTAAATGGCTTAAACTGGAATTTAAACGTAGCCCTTTTCGCATCATGGGAGCAGCCATTGCAAGTGGCGCATTCAAGGCGGTGAAAAAAAAGAGTAGTTATGAATACGTTGGTGGATCGCCGCTGCTCGGTGTTAACGGTGTATGCATTATCGGACACGGTGGGTCATCAGCACTAGCCATTGAAAATGCTATCCGAGTAGCATGTGAAACAGTAAGTCTAGAAGTGAACCCTCACATTGAAACGGCACTAGCGGAAATCAACCGCCCCTAGACTGACATAAAGCTGTTCATCCGCTGAATAATGGCTACATTTCGTCGTAGCGAGTACTGTCTGATTTCCTATGAGTGAAGCTACCGACCACCCAGTCACAATTGCCGGAACCGGCAGTTACCTACCCAAACGTATCCTTACTAATGACGACTTAGCAAAAATAGTCGACACCAGCAATGAGTGGATCACAAGCCGTACCGGCATCAAGGAGCGGCGAATCGCAGCGGACGATGAGTTCACCTCTGACATGGCAACTAAAGCTGGTCAGAAAGCCCTCGACCAAGCCGGCATCGCCTATGAAGATGTGCAATTAATTATAGTCGCTACGATAACACCAGACACACCCACACCCGCTACAGCATGTTACGTGCAGAGGGATCTAGGTGCGCACACAGCCGTTGCCTTTGATATTTCCGCTGCATGCTCTGGGTTTCTATATGCAATGAAAATCGCTCGCCGACTGATATCCGATGGTGCATATGAAAATGCTCTAATAGTGGGTGCAGAAAAACTGTCATCGGTGACCAACTGGGAGGATCGTAACACCTGTGTACTCTTTGGTGATGGAGCAGGGGCTGCCGTGCTACGTAAATCTAAATGCGACGAAGGCCGAATCATTGCCACTGAGACCGGAAGTGACGGCCGGCACACAAATCTGCTGAAGATTAGTGGAGGAGGTTCGGCCTGCCCAATCAACAAATCAAATGCAGACCAGCATCTTAACACGCTTTCGATGCAGGGTCGTGAGGTCTTTAAGCTTGCAGTCAATGCCATGCGAAATGCTGCTGAAAAAGTCATTGAACGCGCTGGACTCACCCCTGACGACATCAAGCTGATTGTTCCACACCAAGCTAATCTCCGTATTATCGACGCCATAGCCGACCGGTTGACCATACCTAATGAAAAGGTTTATGTTAACTTACACAAGTATGGCAATACCTCCGCCGCAGCTGTTGCTATCGCGCTAGACGAAGCTCACCGTGAAGGTAAATTTGAGCGGGGCGATAACATCATCCTAGTGGTCTTTGGTGCCGGAGTTACTTGGGCAGCCACAGCGATTGAGGGGTAGTTTTCAATGGATAATTTGATATGGGCGAATGCATCCTGGCCCTAGGAACTTTGGCCACTATTTTGGTAGCCTGCGGGGTATTTTATATCGGCATTGGTGCCATACTGACGAATCAACTTGAGGAATCACTTTATCATTTATTGATCATGTTGCCTCTGATGCTGTCACTAGCAATTACATTTGACTACGTAAACAGTCTGATGCACGAGGAATATCGTAGGTTTCGGCGTTCAATCGCCAGAAAAAAAGGAGTTCAGAAAGACATCATGCATCCTGACTCAAAAGAGGTGCGCAATACCCCGTGGGAGGATGACTCCTCGCATACACAGTAGGATATTGAAGATTATATGAAACTTCTGCGTTCTGGCTCCTCCACAGGCTCAGCAAGCTGAACATTACGGTGCACCCATATGCTTTGCACCAAACCTAACAAAAACATACACATCACCACAAATGTTCCGGAATAGCTTACCAGTGGTAGTGGTATACCAGTAATCGGGGTAAGAAGCACGCACATGCCAATATTTTCAAATATGTGAGCAAAGAGCAGCGCCACAACCGCAGCAGCAATGATTCTACCAGAACTATCCCGACTATAAAAGGCGATGAATAAACACTGGATTAATAATAATGAGTATCCGGTGATCAATAACATACTCCCACGAAACCCTTGTTCTTCGCCTATGACTGCAAAAATAAAGTCGTTATGAGCAGTTTTCCAGGGGATATACTTCTTGTCGTGTAATGACCCACGTTGGCTGTTAGCATTCCATCCAATACCCTTATAACCGGCTTTGCCGATGGATGTGGATACCCAATAAGGAGCATAAGCATCACCATTAATATCGACTTCACGCTCGTTGAGCATGTCGAGATAGAGCTCAATTCGACCAGCCCCCCGTTCAGACTCCTTTGGTAAAATCACAAAATAGACGATGGCCATTAATCCAAAACCCACAATTCCCATGAATAATAAATAACGATATGGAATACCGCCTGCAAACATGATCACCGCCGTGACTGGTAGCCATACCATCGCCGATCCCATATCCCCCATTTGCACCACTACCAGAAAGGGTATTCCGGCCAGCAAGCCGATAATTATAACTTTGAGTAATGGAAGCTTGAACAGCGGATGCAGACGCGGCAAATCCTGCAACAGAGAACCAATCAAGACAATCCCCCCCGCTATTCCCAGCTGGGTCGGTTGAAATGAAAGTCCACCTAGTTGAATCTGATGGACTTCATTACCAGATTTCATTGCCACAATCATCAGGGTAAGACCAGCAAGATACATCGGAATACCAAGCCAACGAATCCAACGGTAATCGATGAGTGCCGTTACCATAAAAACAACAAAACCTAAAATAATCCACTTCTTATGCATATTGGCGTAGTGCTCACCACCCTGGGGTAAATGCCTAGCCGCGCTCTCAATTGCATAGACTCCAAAAATAGCCAAGGCTAGCATGGTAAGCACTAGCAGCCAGTTCATTCCAAATATTTTTCGCATTAACGGCGTCATGATAATGCCAATAATTATCTGTTAATGATTCCTCCCTGCCGGAACCAACTCTCAAAGTTTTCCAGTATTATAGTAACTGCTGCTATCCTTTTGTTTTCAGCTTTGAAACTAATTCTAGCGGTAGTGTTAGTTTGTTGGTCGTTGAACAATGCCTGCATCTCTGACGCCGTAATGATGGGCTGTGCTGCATGAACAATAACACCAACGAATAGTTCTACAATTATCGCGAGCCATATAATCATCCTCAATCGCTTGTTAGTTTTTATCATCCGTAGGTTGTCTTGCAAGTTTGATGAATATTAGCATGTAAGCAAAATTGCACAGAATCAATACGAGCGTCAATATCATCCCAAAATCATCCAAGTAAAAAAACACCCTGCTCCCACGTCATGGGGAGAAGGGTGTGGTGAGATATGTTGAAAATCAGCCAACTATTGCTTGGCTGGGGCGTCCTTGGCTAGCTCCTCAAGTAGAGTAGCAGTTATGTTGGTAGCATCTTTAGTGTAGAGGAGAAATGGTACTTGGTTTGCACTTAGACCAGACTTGTCGAGCACAAAGTCGAAGTCTTCTTTCTTCGAGTGATCTACAATACGCTTACGGATTTCCTCAAGAATACCCTGCATACTTGCCTGCTTCTTGAGTTCTAGGGCACGCGTGCGACGACCCAAAAATTCGCGACGTTCACGATCCATCGCCTTTGCCTCATCGAGCTTTAATTGGAACTCTTTTGACTTCTCGCGCTTCACGCTGTCACTGAGTGTAGGATCCTCGATTTTCTTCTTAAGCACTTGAAGGTCCTCCTCCAGCTTACGAATACCTGCAAGACGCTCATTATTTTCTTTTTGAATACGAGCAAACTCCTCACTAAACTTCTGCTGCTCTTCTGTAGTGCGGTGGTATTCTTTAAAAAGCTTTTGTATGTCCACTGTCGCGATCTTAAGTCGCTGTGCATTAGATGTTCCCATCGAAATCGTAGCAAAAATGCACAAAATCAGGGAGAGTTGAATATATTTTTTCATAGTAGATTACTGGATAATTATGGTGGTATTTGGTGGGCACAGTAATATCGTGCACATTCATAAGGCTGAACAATTTCATCCTTCACGTCAATACCTATCCCCCAGCAATCTCGTGAAAATCATCAAAACAAAAAATGATCTCATCACTGAGACTCTCAAAACAGCGGGTAAAGGGCTATCTACCCTTGTTCCCACTATGGGCGCATTGCATGATGGGCATTTGGAGCTTATCCGCCAGGCGCGCAAATTGTCAGGCACAAATGGCTGCGTAATTGTTAGCTTATTCGTAAATCCTTCTCAGTTCGATCGAATAGAGGATCTTGATAACTACCCTCGAACTATTGATCAGGATCTTAAAAAATGCCAAGCCGAGGGTGTTGATATCGTTTTCGCTCCAGATCCTACCTCAATGTATCAACCGAACCACTCAGTGGCGGTGATTGAGAATTCATTAGCGACAAGACTCTGCGGAGCTGCGCGCCCAGGTCACTTCAACGGAGTATGCACCATCGTATTGAAACTTTTCAACCTCAGCAGCGCAGACATTGCTGTATTCGGAAAAAAAGACTACCAGCAACTCTCCATCATTCGGCGTATGATTAGAGATTTGAACTTACAGATCCGTATTGAAGCTATCGATACCGTGCGAGATACCAACGGTGTTGCACTCTCATCACGTAATGCACTTCTCACCCCAGAGCAATACAATGATGCTTCGAGAATTCGCAGAGCTATGCTAGCCGCAAAAAAATGTCATATAGCGGGTGAAACTTCTGTTGCTCAGCTTGTTGAAATTGCAAACAATTCAATCCAAACATCTAAACAAGGTGCACAGATCGATTATTTGGAAATACTTGATGCCGACTCACTAGAACCCATCAAAAGCGTCAACCAACCTGCCATTATGGCCACAGCTGTATTCTATGGCAAGGTGCGCCTGATTGACAATATTGAGCTTGGTTAGATTGATTTCCAAGCCTGCCAGAACGCCTTGGTCTGATCAGAATCTGGGATGATTTCCACGACGGTTGTCATACCTGCAGGGTCAAAATCAAATTCTTCCATACCACGCACGCATACATAGTTCATCCCCCACATTGAAGCCCAATCACGAAAACCATTCGCGTGCGTGTTCACAACTAACTCACTGGCGCGTCGATCTAAATTTTGTACTGCAGGTAGGCGTTCAAAAATTTTCCCTCCCCCATTGTTAATTATAACGAGCATTCTACCCCGACACTCAACCTGGCCCAATAGTGATGGGGCGGACATATCATACATCGCTGTTAAATCACCAAACACACCCCACGCATCCTCTGCATGCGCAGTCGAACCAAGCCAACTGGCAATTTGACCATCGATTCCGTTGGCACCACGGTTGGCACGCACGAGTTCATAAGGCACATTGCACTGAGCAAAATCATTCCATTCGCGTATCGGTAAACTATTCCCCAGATAAAGGCTCGTTCCCATAGTCGCCATCACCGAGAGGGTGCGCACCATGCCAGGTTCGCTCTCTGGAAACGAATCTAACAGATCCGTGATTTTCCCGCTAGGACGTTTGGCTATTTTCAGATAATCTTGGCCGTCACCCGCATGACTCACACTTCCCAACGCCCGAACTAAGCGAGAGATGTCACCGGTAATGACTTTGCTCGAGCGTGCCATGCCTGCAAAACCCGTACGACTCAACGACACGACATTGACATTCGGCAGTTCCTCCAGATCACGCCAGAAACGCCCAACCGGCACTTCACCGATACGTAGCACATTCGCAGGCGGTTGTCTTTTTAGAATCCGGTCGCCATCATGTATCACCAGTTTACCGAGCACCTCGCGCAAGCCACTGGTACTATCCGCTAGCACAGGCACACCAAGATCACGCAGGAAATGCCATACCTCTTCGCGATCCTCGGGTTCAAGACCACCGAGCATCACCACCAGACCACGCCAAGCATCAGCAACCACCTCCAAAACCGGACGCACGTCGATGTTTTCTCGTGCTGGTCCATCAGCGGCAATGCGCACTTTAGAAAGCCGTGGATTTTCAGAGAAAGATGCCAGATCGGCTTCCTCAACACAGACATTCATGTGCCATGGATTCACACCATCCCAGCCCACTAACAAATCAATCACATCACTCCAGCTAACATCCTCACAACCTGATGCGTAATTCCCAAATATTCCAACCTGCTCGATGGCTTGCGGCGCACCCGTTCCTCTGAAATTCGCAGGGCGATCCGCCGAAATCACTACCAACGGTCGCCTCTGGTAATGTGCCTCGATCACTGCCGGAAGAAGTTCCGCAACGGCAGTTCCAGAGGTAGTCACAACCGCGCACGGCTCACCAGAAGCTACGGTTCTGCCGAGCGCAAAAAACCCCGCAGCACGCTCCTCAAAATGATTCCATACTTTGAGCTCTTCCGTATCGCCAGACTGTTCTAACTCACAGAGTGCTGCCACCAGCGGCATGTTCCGCGCACCAGCGCAGACCACATACTCACGGATACCAGCCGCTGCACATGCGCTGGCAATATCATAAATCCATCCTCTGCTTGACACGCTCCAGAGACTGGAGAAACACCGGATAAGAAGCAAGATCAATGACTGAGTTGTAGCTCGAAACATGCACCCTCGTCACTATCGACGATGCGTAGGTCACCGCCCAAGGCACGGGCCAGGCGCCTGGAAAGCGCAAGACCAAGACCCACTCCGGGTTTTGTGTGGGCAGCCTCTTGCGCAGACTTGTGGAAGGCGCGAAACAGCCTGTTTCGTTCCCCAACCAGAATACCTTTCCCTAGGTCGCTCACCTGAAAAACAACTTGCCTTCCTCGCTCTAGCGCGCGCAATGTAATGATCTTACCGCAGCCTTCTCCGCTGGCGTACTTGCTCGCGTTATCCACGAGGTTAAAAATAATCTGCTCAACCGCTGTGGTATCGACTTCTACCGTGAGTCGTGCAAGCTCCCCCGGCACTTCGCAACGTAATTCCATACCAACTTCCTCTGCACGTTTTCTGAGTCGCTCGCACATTCTGTCAATGAGAGCGCCCACCTCCACTTGCTCGACACGTGCCCGTGCGCTTCCCCTCTCGATGCGCGAGTATGCGAGCACATTCTCCACCAAATGTGTTAGGCGCGCCGATTCCTTACGCAAGGTATCGAGGTAGGCTTGTTTCTTTTCCTCGTCCTGCACCATGCCCTCGGCAAGTAAATCCGAATAGAGACTAAATGTTGTTAGAGGCGTGCGCAGCTCGTGAGTGACGGAGGAAACAAAGGACGCCCGGCGCTCGCTCAGCTTCACCACACCACGCAGAAGAACCATAGCGGCAAGTGCAGCTAGAACCGCTCCCACCCATGCTACGGCCAGCGTCTTACGCATAGGCGTCCAGCCACCTGGAGACACAACTGCAACTTCACCCTGGAGCAACCGCCAGGGCAGGGCTGCGAGCACCATGGGTTCGTTGGCGCTCGGGTCAGGGGTTTCACCCAGCAAAATTTTCACCCCCTGCTTCACTGGTTCCAGCCGGGCTTCCGGCAGCAGGTCGCTGATACTATTCGTCAGTTCGTTGCGAATACTAGCAGCATCAAGCCACACCCCCTGCACCCGCTTTCCTTGAGCATCCTGCACCTGCCGGACGAGCACCAGCTCACCGCCGATCCAAACGGGGCGAAGCGGTGATTGGTGGGCACCTTCCACGGCGTCTTGATCGGCCTTCAACGCACGTTGAAGCATCGAATCATCCGCTGAGTCTGCTAAATTCTGAGCAACCTGCGCCTTGTCGCGCGATGCCAAATCACCCTTGGCAACCGAGGACTTAGGTGACACAGGTAATGGATTCTCTTTGTCAGCAGTCTGAGAGGCACCTTCCCCCAATTCCTGTCCCCATGATTTTCTATTAACATCACTGATCCCCACCCACTTCTGCACGATCTCCTTACGCTTGGCTTTTTCAGCAGCGTTGTAGTTCACCTGATAATCCCTCATTCCACGCACCTTGGCCTGGGGGTTTGCAATCCGCTGCTGTTGCGCAGTTTCCATCTGTTCCCGAACCTCAGGAGATGGAAGGTCTATCATTTCCCCCGCGGTTCCGAGACGGGACGCCACAGCACAAATCACACCGAGGTTATTGTCCCCAAGATCGGTCTGAACGTTTCGCTTTGCCTGCCATCCCATGAAAGTAGCATCATCATAAATAAGGTTCTTCAGACTCTGAAAATTATCCTTATTCATTGCCGAAAGCTTCACTCCCTGCTGCACGGGTAACAGATCGCTGCTCCAGGCGCTTTTCACCTCGCTCCAGCCATTGACCTGTGGTGTGGTGAGGTTTCCATTGTCGATCTGGAAGTGCAATATCACATTCTCAGGAACATCCACATTCAAGGGCGTCAGGCGGTTTGCCCGCTGCATATCCACATCCCGAAAATGCCACGCAGGACGGTTATTTTCCTCAGCCAAAATTCCAGCCGCGTAGGTGTCCATTCGCCAGAGCGCGATGCGTATCCGTCCCTCCAGTTCAGCCTTCGCCTCAGCCTGGACGGTCTCCTTTTCCAGTCCGAGCGTGTGACGAGTAATCACACCCATCGCCCCGAATACCAGTAAGGCAATCAGCCCGGAAACACACCATATGACCCAAGGTCGATTCATATTTTTTTTGAGTTTGTTAGTTGAGACTTACTCGATCATATACCCTTTTCCCCGCACAGTCACCACAACATCCGGGCCCTTTTCACCGAGCTTCTCGCGTAGGTGTGCCACGTGCATGTCAATGGTGCGGGTCTCAATGTTTTTCGGGTCGATACGCCAGACTTGCTGCAACAGCTCTTCGCGCGCTACAGCACGACCTTTGTTAGAAAGGAGATACTTCAACAAGCCCCCCTCCCGCTCGGAAAGTTCCTTGCGGTCGCCGTCTGCAAGCTGAATCACCCTGCGGGAAAAATCCACTTCACCTCCATCGTATTGAAAACTATTATCACCAACCATACGCTCACTGCTTCGTCGTAGCACCGCATTCACGCGCGCAAGGAGTTCGCGTACGCTGAATGGCTTCACCACATAATCGTCCGCACCCATCGTCAGACCTTTCACCCGCTCCGCTTCCTCACCCCGGGCCGACAGGATAATGACCGGCTGGCCCGGGCGTTCCTTACGCAGTGCCTCGAGCACTTCAAATCCGCTATAGTGCGGCATAACCAGATCAAGCAGAAGAAGCTGGTAGGACGCCCTCAGGGCCTTTTCCATTCCTTCTCGGCCGTCCGCAGCCGAGATCACTTCATAACCCGCGAAGCTCAGGGCATCCACGACGCCCTGCCGCACTGCATTATCGTCCTCGACTACTAAAATGACTGGATTTTCTTTCATAATGAACTCTCTCTCAACAAAAATAGTATTGGAAGTTACCATCCTGCCTACGGTTTGTCTGTAAATATTGTGTAAACTTGAGAATCTTGCATTTTGGTATTTGGAGTTTTGAACTTAGCGTTTAGCATAACCGTTATGGCCACCATTTCCCAACTTCTCAGCGACAACATTCGCGACGTGCCCGATTTCCCGAAACCCGGCATCCTCTTCAAGGACATCTCCCACGTGCTGTCCGATCCCGCTCTATTGCGGCATTCCATCAATGAACTGACCGCCACATCCGGAGGAACCAAGATCGACAAAGTAGTCGGTATCGACGCCCGAGGATTTATTTTTGCAGCACCCGTCGCTTTAAACCTTGATGCGGGCTTTGTGCCTGTGCGTAAAAAGGGAAAGCTCCCGTGGGAAACTCACGAAATGGCATACTCCCTGGAATATGGTGAGAATGTTGTAGAGATCCACAAAGATGCCATCCTACCGGGCGAGAGTGTCTTGCTCATCGATGACTTGTTAGCCACAGGGGGAACCGCAGCAGCAGCAATCAAACTAATCGAACAACTCGAAGCCAACCTCGTCGCGGCTTCATTCCTGATCGAGCTCTCCGACCTAAATGGCCGGGACCTATTGGGCGACGTCCCGATAAACGTGGTGATTTCCTATTAGCCCAGGCAGCACAAACCCGAAAATCAGTCACCAAAGAGGTCGCCCAAACCGCCAATGACAGATCCTTCGCCCTGTCCCGAGGAATACATCCCAGTGATACGGTGGGCGAGGCGTGCAAATGGCATGCTCTGCAGCCAGACCGTTCCCATACCTTCTAAGGTGGCAAGGAAAAGTCCTTCGCCACCAAATACCATCGACTTTAAATTCCCAGCGCGCTCGATGTTGTAATTGATACCATTGGTGAACGCCACCAGACAACCTGTGTCAACCAGCAGTTTCTCACCCTTTAATTCTTTTTTAATGATCGTACCTCCAGCATGGATGAATGCCATACCGTCTCCCATGAGTTTCTGAAGAATGAACCCTTCACCACCGAACAAACCAGCTCCTATGTTTTTATTAAAGGCTATACCAATTTTCGTACCCATGGCAGCACAGAGAAAAGCATCTTTCTGACAGAGCAGCTGTCCATCAAACTCTGAGAGATCAACAGGAATAATGGAGCCAGGATAAGGTGCTGCAAAAGCTATATGTTTTTTACCTGAACCATTATTAGTAAAGTGCGTCATGAAGAGTGATTCACCTGTAAGCTTTCGCTTACTCAAGGAAACGAGCTTACCCATGAATCCCGAATCTGGCTCAGAGCCATCACCCATTTTGGCTTCAAAAGAGATTCCATCCTCCATGTAGTTCATAGAGCCGGCCTCCGCGACCACCGTCTCCCGCGGATCCAATTCCACCTCAACCATTTGAATCGAATCGCCAATAATTTGGTAATCAATCTCATGTGATCTCCCATGGACAGCAGGAGTATTGATTGGAGGCGGTGTGCTACCAGAGGAAAACAGAGTGGCCAAAACAGATGAGGCCGCAGCCCATGTCTCCATTCCAGACTTCCACACCTGCGTAGTCGGCAAAATCGTTCCAGATGCTACGAGATCCATCAACTGCCCCTCATCAGCCTGTGCCTGACTGCCATCAACTGTTACATAATGCCAAATAATCATTTAAAACAAATGTGGTAATCTTAACTCAGAGTCAATAAAATGTCAGCAAATGACATAAGTAGTTAGAGCAAAACCTGGCTCTAGTCCTCTTCCCGCCGAGCGATCCCGCGTAGCAGGCGACCAAAAATATCAGCACCAGTGACAATGCGTTTTTCGCCATCCGTCCAGAACAGAACAACATCGCGATCGACGACGTGGTCGTCCTTATCGGATGCTTCAACGACAAATTCGCCCAGCACATCGTCCAGGGTGGTACCCTTATCTTCAACGACGATTGGGCGGTGACAATAGGCGTAGATATCGACCTCGCTTTCCGCCGTGTAGAGCGCGCTCATATACTGATTAGTATCGAGCACCAACTGAGGCACACCGCGATCACCGGTGATAACCGCCCATAATGAGGGGTGTTTTTTCAGTGACTCGACAAACTGCTTGCCATCATCAGTGTCAGGGCTTGGGATGACTGGAAGATCTAAGTTTACCGCAAACTGATAGATCGTTGCACCGTCAACAACACTCCCCTCGGTAGAAATAGTGCGGTCATCAAGATCCAGAAAATTTAGCGCCCCCCTGCCCTCGTTGGCACTGATCTCGGAACTAGTTTCGTTGATATGTTTTTCAAGGATGATTTCGATGTCGCGCTCCCGGTAAAACGTAGGTCCTTCCGGGCCAATCCAACCATCAAGGATGACGGCGCAGGGTTTTGCGAACGGAAATAGCAAAATCTGATAGATACGCATTATAGGTGTCAGCATGGCACCTACACGAAGGGCATGTCTGGAAAAGTAAGCCTGCGGCATGATCTCACCAAAGAAGGTAATTCCCACCGTCGAGAAGACAAACCCCCATACACCGGCCAGCACCGAGTCACTGAGCAAGGCGAGTAACACATTGACGCTAACATTACCCCAGAGGATCGTGCACAGCAAGAGGTTCGAATCCTTCCTTAGCTTCAGCACTCGCACAGCTGACTTGTTGCCTTTTTCCACTTCCGCCTCCAGCCTCATTCGACCGAGTGAAAAGAATGCGAGGTTCGAGCCGGAAAACATTGCCGACTGCGAAAGGCACAAGACGATGCCTATCCATGTCAGCACTTCAGTGCCTACTTCAAGAAATGCAGTAATCATTTCTGGATTTGGCCTTCCGCCGTTAGCATGCTCTCCCGCATAGAAAGCACACCATCATTAAGTTGATATGTATGGTTGCGAGTGCGCAAATCACGTTTTCTGAGTCCAGCATCTTGCATACATAGACATTATGGCTCATTTGATAAGTATGATCAACGATATTTAG
>DPWT01000085.1 GCA_003527555.1 Verrucomicrobiales bacterium
TCATGGCTGCGTTACTCTTTAGTCATGGTGCCCACACAATTCCCTCTTCGTGCCTTGTCATAACAGAAATTCATCTTGGTAATCGTCCCGTCTGTTTTATTACTTGGTATAAATGAGCAATTCTTCGCTGAGCGATTTATATAGTGGAATTGATACTACCAAATGACGATACTAAAAGTGATGGCGCACACTTGGAGACCATTTTATCAGCACCGCTGCACCTTTCAGGTCTGATTTTAGTTGGTATTCAAACCTCAGGAGATAACGAATGTTCGGGCATTCGTAGTGTTAGATGTCAAATTAGGACGTAGTCTAGGAGCTCTTTTTTGTTGAGCTAGGTGATTTAGATCTCCTCATTGATGGAGTTAGGCGCTTTCCTTTATGAGGAAGGAAAGCGGAAATGCCATAGACTATTGGGTAAGCGATAATGCTTAATACGATTCCGAGTGTGATGAATCCGACGACAAAGCTTGCCATGTTAAGGGTGACCCCAAAGACGGTTTTTTCGACGTCCAGCATGTGTAATAATGCGTGGTTGCTGTTAGATCTAATCCAGTCGCCCAGGCGTTCTTGTGCTAACCATATGGGAGCTTGCGTAAAAGGGTTGCTCACCCAGCACGCAGCCATTGCAATGGGTATATTGACACGAGCTCTAACCCCAGCGAGGGCAGCAAGAAGCATTTGGAAGGGGATAGGCAACATTGCACAAAACAGACCAACAGAGAGCCCGCCAGCTACTGTGTAGCGGCACGGGTGCCAGAGGTCGCGATCGAACAAAGGCTTAGTTATTGATATAAGCCAGGGATATTTCTGAATGCGTGGGTGCCTGAGGTAGCGGTAAGCACGCCGCACTATTCTGAGATAGCGTCGTTTCATATTTGTGATGAGCAGATGTTCCTCATTAACAGTTGTTACTACAGCTTGATACGAAAAAACCCGCCACTGGATTTCAGAGGCGGGTTGAAAATATTAAATGGGAGCTAAGGAACTACCATTTCTGGGTGCGAACATGGTAAAAGCTTTCTGCTCCGAGTGTGGGAGGAAACTCTGAAAGGCCATCGTGTGGATTCATTTCAATGCGATGATCTTCTCCACCACGCTTGTATGGTGCTTTGAATGTGCCATGGTAGGTTGGGTAATGAAAAGTTACCAGTTCATAGAACCCGTAGCCAAGACGCTTGAACATGCGGCGACCACCGTCAACTGCTCCATATGACCAGCCTGCCTTGTGACCGTATTGGTTTGACTTGCGCACTATTTGCTCAGGAATCTCAACGATGCCGTAGAGAATATTACTCAGCGCTCGGCCAAGCTTCCTAGAGGAGGTCTGAGTTGAGCCGGGAGGCGCTTGGATGTCAGCCATTGCACCAGTAGTGGTAATGACAAGAGCTATAGCAATCGTTAGTGACTTTTTCATCGTGCAAGCATTCTGACTGCCAATCGTTGGTGTGGCAACGGAAAAATAGATTTTTTCTATTCGCCGCCAAGTTCGCGGAGTCTACGCTCCACAATTTCTTTGGCGCGTTCAGCTTTGTCTATAACCTTGTCATCTTGGTCTTCTATGAAAAACTCCAATACTGATATAGCCCACTCGTGCTTTTGGTTTGCCATGCCATGTATTACTTGCAATTTCTCTTTTTGGGTGGTGGCAGTACCTGCAAATGCCTTCCACATGTCAGCTAGGTCCTCAGAGTCACGTTTGCGGTCTCTGCGCAGAAATGCGTAGGTTGCATCAAAGGCCTTGGTGCGAAGTTTGCTGTTTTCAGTCGTTTCAATGAAATCTACAAGAGTGTCAAACTGACTGTCATCTGACCACTTGCCCAGTGCAGCAAGTGCGGCATTGACACTGTTAGTGTCCTTGGATTTGAGAATTTCACCTACGGTTTGAGCGGCTTTGTCACCACCTGTGGCACCTAGAAGTCGCAGCATGGCAAATTTAGACGAATCTTCTAATGCGCTCTCGAATGTACCATGAATAGGATTGACAAAAGACTCTTTTGCCTCGGACTGAGAAATCAAATCTGCTGCGGCTCTCTCAGCAGCACCACGAACAGTGGCAGAGTCTGTGTCATTAATGAGTATCAGGAAATCATTGATGTAATCATCAGCGAGCTGTCCGATCGCAGAGGCACGTGCTGCCTCAATCGCAGCGGCAGCAGAGTCATTTTCCTTGGTAGTTTTTGCAAATTCAAGTAGCGGAGCGATATTAGCTACCGCTTGTCGTCGCGTCATGACACTCTTGAATATATCCGTGCGAATGCTGGGTCGTGTCCTAGTTTTGATAACGTGATTGAGGATCACATCGTTTACATCGTAGCTTCCCTTGGCACGAGTGTAAGCGAGGGTTTTTAAGAGTAGAGAGCGATTATCTGTTTCTTGGGCGCTTGTTGTGCGATTAAGAACCCCTTTCAATTGCTGTAAGTCCAATTCGATTCCGTCTTGAAGTTTACCTGCATCATTAAGTTCCTTTGCTTGTGCGAGCACTTCATTAACTTGAGCAGATTCATTACGGTCACTCTTAACAGACAAAAACACAATAGTAATGACAGCAAATACGAGTGTTAGAATACCAATGATTGCATACTTTGCGCCTTTGGTCATACCGCTTTTGCTAACAGGTGCCTCTGTTGGAGCAGCAGTATTATGTCCAACACCTGATGTGGCTGGCTGTGCAGTTGCTAGAGGAGTGGCTGAGATGCTACTAGCTAGCGGTGTGGTCTCTTGTGTTGGTGTAACTACTGGTGTAGGTGCCGGTGTGGCAGCAGCTTGGCCCGATGGAGCTACGGTTGAAGTTAAAGGGTTAGCAGGAATTACCACGGGAGTGACCGGCTGAACTGGATGATCGGGCATCGTAGGCTGGATGGGGGCAGCTGCTTGAACTGGAGGTGCTGGTTGAACTGGAGGTGCTGGTTGAACCGGAGGTGCT
>DPWT01000002.1 GCA_003527555.1 Verrucomicrobiales bacterium
CTATACAAGAAATGGAAAACCATCTTCCTGGATCAGACGACCCACTTGTCGTCTGTAATCTAATAATCTTCAGAAAATATATCTCATCTAGTTATTTGCTGTAAGGCAAAGAAGAGTGGTGAAGAAAAATCTTCAGATTTGCATCTTCATCGGAAAGATAACCAAAGGAATACTCAACTTTAACCTCATCACCGGCTGTAGTAGTGAAATAGTAATTACCCATGGCTATGGCTGTCTTGCCATGGATACTAGTGGCATGATTCTCGAATCGCACGTTGGTCCAAGGCTGTAATGCAAATCCAGTGTCTTCCGGGATCTCACCACTTACAAAGTAAGATAGCGCCTTGTCCTTGGTATCGCGAAACTGAACGTCAGCAGCTTTAGTCGGCTTAAAGAGCACCTTCACTTTGTCGTATGCATAAAGATTGTCTAGGTGCTCCAAGGCAGCCATTTTAGCAGCTGTGGAATTATCTTTGAGTCTGCCAATTTTCACGATTCCATTACCCCAGGCTTTTTGGGCCGCCGCTATTTGTTTTTCAGTGATTTCCTCTGTCATAGATGTTGAAATGGTTGTAACGCGGAAAAGTTAACTGGAAACACAAACCGTTCAATGATTTTAATGTTTGTGAGCATGATACAATGTGGCATCAGTGTGCACTATTGAGGCTCAGTCACATAGGTTGTGGTATTAACTTTTAGGGACCCAAATCTTGTGTAAGATCATAAGTCAACTTGCTGTGGATAAAGTAATTTGCTCACCCTGATTGGCAACTGTGCATTTTTTGTTAGTTGAACGATTTAATCATAGGATATTGAATTTTGAGAGTGATTACAAATCACCCGTATCGGTAATTAAATATCCTTGCGCTAACTATGAGCATATGAAGACTAACACACCATGAAACGTAGATCATTTATCAAAACTAGTGGCGCAGTCGCAGCCAGTAGTGTATTTCCGTCATTTGTCATAGGTAAACCTGGAAAATCGGCGAACAGCAAGGTCAACGTTGCCTTTATCGGTTCCGGTGGATGGATTGCACGTCAGCCATACAAACAGGGGTGCAAAGATGAAAACCTGGTGGCGTTTTGCGATGTAGATCGCGAGCTGTGTGCGGAAAACATGAAGGCTTGGCAAACCACGCAGCCATTCTATGAGGATTTTCGAGTGATGCTCGACAAGATGCACAAGGACATCGACGCCGTGGTGATATCAACGCCGGACCATACCCATTATGCTGCCACGATGGCGGCCATGGAGCGTGGTATACACGTCTATGTGCAGAAGCCGCTTACCCATAATATTTGGCAGTCGCGCACTTTGTTAAAGGCTAAGAATAAATACAAGGTGGTCACCCAGATGGGGAACCAAGGTCATGCTGGCGCTGGTATACGGGCATCGGTCGAGGCATACCGCGCAGGCCTCATTGGTGATGTGAGTCAGGTCTTTGCGCTGAACAGCGGACCGGACATGAGGAAGGAAAGTATGCATTTTGATAATCCGGCGACCATGCCACCGCCCACCTCTCCCATTCCCAAAGGATTGAATTGGGATCTCTGGCAGGGGCCAACCAAAGCGCGTCCGTTTTATGATGGCTACATTCGCAAAAAGTGGCGGTCGTTTTATGACTATGGACTCGGAATGTTAGGCGACTTCGGTTGCCACACCTTAGACACACCCGTGTGGGCACTCGATCTGGACGCACCTACGATGGTGGAGTGCATCTCTCGCGAAAAATCACTCAAAGGAGTCATCCCGTCGGGCAGTCAGGTCGATTTCCACTTCCCTGCGAAAGGTGACCGTGGTCCGGTCAAGCTCACATGGTTTGACGGGCCACAGGATTGGGAAAAAGTCGGGCGTATTGACCAATTCGGACTCAAGGCGGCGAACTCACTCGGAAGATCCTGCTGGATGGTCGGAACCAAGGGCGCCATCGGCTGCGGCACCCACGCCGGACACCCTGCAATCGCACCAGGGGATTTGCGCAAAAGCTACAATGAGAAAAAGCCTGCCGAAACGATCGCCCGCGTTCAAGGAGGCCCGTTCCGCGAGTGGCTGAGCGCGATCAAGGGTGAAGGTCCAGAACCTGGATCTAACTTCACCTACTCTGCCAAACTCACAGAAATCATTCTGCTAGGTGTCCTCGCCCAGCGTTTCAACACACGCATCGAGTGGGATGCCATGAACGGCCGCATTACCAATCGTCCCGAGCTGAACGTCTACGTCAACGAACCCGTCCGTGAAGGCTGGGCATACGGTAAGGATTTGTAATCTGTTTTTTATGATTTTGCACGACTGTTCGTGATTATGGCTAATTTGAAATGATCTCGAATTTATATGAAACACCGTCTCACTATTACTCTGTCCTCTCTGCTGTTCGCTATGGCAAGTGGAATTTTGAAAGGGGAGAAAATTGTCACGGAACCTAACAAATCACCCCGAATCGTCAATATCGTCAATTTCATCCGCCAGTGCGAGCCGCGCATCGACTGGATCACGGAGGAGGTTCTTTACGAGACCGTGGTCGAGCAGGTCAAAATCATGAACAAGCATCAGCTGAGAGGAACTTTCCTATTGCAGTATGATTCCTTGATTAATGGAAAGTATCAGAAGTTGCTGAAATCGCTCCCTGCGGATCAATACGAGATTGGTGTTTGGTGGGAAATCCCTCAGCCATTGGTTGAGCAGAGCGGCTACAAGTGGCGTGGACGATTCCGCTGGGACTGGCATGCGGATGTGGGATTTGCAACCGGATACACACCTGCTGAGCGGGAGAAACTCGTCGATACCTACATGGCTAAGTTTAAGAAAATTTTTGGCTACTACCCAAAGTCGGTCGGCTCGTGGTTCATCGATGCCCACACGCTGAAATACATGCACGATAAGTATGGTATTATTGCGTCCTGCAACTGTAAGGATCAGGTTGGCACCGATGGATACACGATGTGGGGTGGTTACTGGAACCAGGCCTACTACCCGAGTAAAAAGAATGCCTACATGCCCGCCCAGAATGCGGAGAACCAGATTCCCGTTCCCATTTTCAGGATGTTAGGCAGCGACCCCATCCACCAGTATGATCAGGGTTTGGGAACCAATCACCAGAGAGTGATTTCGCTCGAACCTGTCTATCCGAAAAGCGGAGGGGATGAAAAATGGTGCCAATGGTATTTTGACGAGTTTGTGAATGGAGCTTCCATGGGTTACGCCTACACGCAGGTAGGTCAGGAAAACTCATTCACATGGAAGAGGATGGGGGAGGCTTATGAGATGCAAATGCCGATGATTGCCAGGATGAAGGCAGAGGGGAAAGTTGTCGTCAAAACGCTCGGGGAAGCAGGGCAGTGGTTCAAGGATCACTATGAAGTCACCCCGCCAACCTCTGTCACCGCGCTGAATGATATTTCTAACAAAAATCTCAAAACTGTCTGGTTTAACTCCCGCTTTTACCGCGCCAATCTGCTCTGGGAAAAAGGAACCCTACGCTTCCGCGATATCCACGTGTTTGATGAAAAGGTCGCCTCGGACTACCTAACCAAGAAAGGAACAACCAGTCGGTGTAATTATTATGCCCTGCCATTTCTCGATGGCTTCCGCTGGAGTACTGCTGAATTTATCGCCGGACTACGATTCCAAACGCCATCAGGTGAAAAAATCGTGGGCGGCGATCCCGTCGTTGATGACAGCACCAAAAACGAACTGCTCGTTCGCTGGCCGACGCAGAAACCCAAGGGCGAATTTGTGATCAGGTTCACCGAGCAATCCACAAGCATCACATTTAATGGCGAGGCTAAAGATGGATGGCTGCTTGAATTAACCAGTCAGAAGGATGTGAAAACTCCCTTCGTGAAAATCGACAACAAAAAGGTCAGTTGCGTTTATGAAAATGCTCCCTATTCTGTGAGCGTAAGCAAAGGCAACTTTAAGAAAGCTACAGGCGCAGACCTACAAATCACACCCGAAGGCGGCAGTATCAAACTGAACTTTTCCAAGCGTTGATTAATCGACGGTCTTTGCCCATGAATACGCGACAACCGTGGTCACGTTGGCGGACAC
>DPWT01000033.1 GCA_003527555.1 Verrucomicrobiales bacterium
GAAGCCATTAACCAAGGTGGCACCACTCTGCGAGACTTCCTCAACGAGAGTGGGCAGCCGGGGTATTTCAAACAACGTTTAGCCGTTTATGACCGAGAGAAGGACCGCTGTATATCGTGTGCTGGCACTATTAGGCGAATCGTTATTTCGAATCGATCCACATTCTACTGCCCAACCTGTCAGAAGTAATTCGATAGCAGACGCTAAATAAATCTGATTGATGACAAACTAATCATTTTGGTTTTGTTGACAATTTGATGCTGTGCAGACAAGTGGCACGCGTGTTGCTGAGGGATGTTGCGTCTCATCAGAACACAAAGCCAAAACCACACAATCATGCCAAAAAAAACCACAAAAAAAGCCGCTAATAAAAAGGTGACCAAAAAAACTACAAAAAAAGCGGTGAAAAAAGCTCCTTCCAAAAAAGCAGCTAATAAAACTACCCGAAAGCCGGCAAAGAAAATAGTCAAGAAGGCAGCCAAAAAAACTACCAACAAACGCGTCGTCACTCACGAAGACATCAACTATGCTGCGTTTCTCAACTTCAAAAACCGCATTGAAAACGGCTTAGACGGAGATGAACGAGACGACTGGATCGCCGCAGAGAGAGAACTAAAACTAGTTAAATAGAGTTTATTTGCCATATCTTATATCAAGCCGTGTCCTGTCTACAGGACGCGGCTTTTATTTTCTTCATGAAAAAATCATCCCCAGTTCATAATCACTTCACAATATTGTGGATAGATACAGCACATCCATCTCAAAACACCCTAAATTTTGCAGAATATGTGCACCCAATTTATCGACTTCAAATGGCTTCCCGAACTCTGCCGAGGGAACAGTAACCTGCTGCAAGGCTGGCTGGTCGATCATCCAAGAAAATCGTTGCTTGCCTGTATCCCCGCAGTCATTCTCGGCTGTGGTGCTTACGGATTCACCATGGGGCTTTGGCAGGGATGGGAAATGGCCAGTTATGTCGGCATTAAGCTGCCGCTCGTTATTTTTACCGTGCTCTTAGTCAATGGCATGATCAATGGCATGCTCGCCATGGTGCTGGGTAGTGGCATCGGGTTCCGAGAGAGTGTGCAATTTCTTTTGGCGGGGTTTGGCCTGATGGCAATTATCCTTGGTGCTCTGAGCCCGATCACGTTTATGATGGCTCTGCACGCCCCCAACCCGGACGATCCCGGAGCGCAGCAGTGGCACAGCGTCACGCTACTGACGCACACGTTCATGATCGCCTACGCGGGCATCATTTCCCATCGATCTCTGTTAGGTCATGTAAAAAGATTCGCAACCACCGCCGCCCACGGTACACGCACATTTTTCGCCTGGCTCGCCGGCAATCTCTTTGTAGGTGCACAAATCTCTTGGATCATGCGTCCCTTCTTCGGCTCGCCCGGACTGAAAGTGCAGCTCCTCCGCGATGACCCGATGAATGGCAGTTTTTACGAAACCGTTTTCCGGGCACTAGGACACCTAACAGGATTTTAATCTTTAAGCTTCAAACACCAATAACCAAACTATGACAAACAACCCAACACCACCAGAACGACCACCTCAGATCCCCAACCCAATAGCCCAACGTACGCAACCGAAGATCACAGAACCTGATCCTGATTTTGAAGCGATGAAAGAAAAAGGGGGGTCTAACATCCTAAACTCACTGCTCAAAAAGCCACTCAGCGTGGTGTATGAACTCAACAAATCCCCCAGCAGTATGCTTGGCACACTCTGCCTGATCAACCTCGTTTGCCTGGGGGTTTTCGGATTTGTGTTAGGGCTATTTAGTGCAGGCGACCAACTCTGGGCGGCACCTGTCAAAGTAATCGGCGGCGTGTTCTTCAGTGGCATGATCTGCCTGCCAAGCCTTTACATTTTTGGTGCCCTTGGAGGCATGGACGCCAAGTTCCCCAGCGTGGCCGGGCTGATGCTCACTTTTCTTGCGATCACCTCACTATTACTTGTCGGTTTTGCCCCCGTTGTCTGGCTATTTTCAACATCAAGCAATTCACTGGTATTCTTCGGCTTTCTCAGCCTAGCCATATGGATGGTCTGCCTCCTCTTTGGAATGCGCGTCATCTCCCGAGCCAGCCGCAGCATGGGTGGTGGAAATGGGGGGCACCTTGCTATTTGGGCGATCATTTTCGCCACTGTCACTCTGCAAATGACCACCAGCCTTCGTCCGATCATTGGCAAGTCTGACAAATTTCTGAATCTCAAAGAAAAACGTTTCTTCCTCGGATACTGGTTTGAGGTCATCGAGGATGAAAGCACATCACCTCACCGAGATATACCCGATGAAGAAAGTGGCCGTAGCACAGATTATTGATGCGAATCAAGAAACCCAGTCAGCGGGCTTGTGGCAGATGCACGATCCTCTACCTCAGGCAGGCCCATTTCGTAGGCGGCTCGGCCAGCTTCGACGGCAAGCTTAAATGCCTGACCCATCCGTACGGGGTCGGATGCAATCGCCATGGCGGTGTTGACTAAAACAGCATCGGCTCCCAGTTCCATTGCCTCGGCGACATGACTTGGAGCTCCGAGGCCAGCATCGACAACTACCGGCACAGTTGCCTGATCAATGATGATACGGATTTGGTCGCGAGTGACTACTCCTTTGTTAGAACCAATAGGAGCCCCCAGAGGCATGACGGCTGCGGTGCCGACATCTTGAAGACGTTTTGCCAACACAGGATCGGCATTGATGTAGGGCAACACCGTAAAACCGTCCTTCACCAGAATTTCGGCCGCCTTGAGGGTCTCGATCGGGTCAGGCAGCAAGTAAGTCGGATCGGGGTGAATTTCTAGTTTGATCCATTTTGGCAATCCTGCTGCTTCCGCAAGTCGCGCAAGCCGCACCGCCTCGTCTGCATCCATCGCACCGCTGGTATTGGGCAGAAGGAGGTATTTTTCCGGATCGATAAACTTGAGAATATCGGCCTGTGGGTCATCACCACCACTGAGATCGGCTCGACGAAGTGCTACAGTGACAATTTCCGTGCCCGACGACGCCAAAGTGTCACGCATCAGCGCATTCGATGAGAATTTGCCTGTTCCTGCCATGAGACGGGAGGAAAAGGTGCAGTCCGCAATAGTCAGTAGCTCGTTGTTCACAGCGGCAGAGACTAGCCTCGTAATGGCACCATGCAAGCGCCAAGGTTTTTCAATTCTCGACAAAAGGTTTTACGCTAATTAACAAAAATAACTTAATATAAACAAAGGTCAGCTTTATGTGACTTATTATTGATTCAGCCCGAAACGATGAATACACAGAGGCCAAAATTTACTATGAAAACTATCGCAACCTCTCCTTCAACAACACTATTGTGAACCATATAATAACACGATAAACTTACTCATCTAGGTATCAAAG
>DPWT01000027.1 GCA_003527555.1 Verrucomicrobiales bacterium
CATGTATGGGAGGAATTGTATTATTAACGTAGGTAGCATTGTTATCTATCCAAGTAAAGGTTATCTCGTCCATCGACCTGTTAGCTCTGCAGAAAAGGCATGTCGGATAGAGCATTGCTACGCAGATGTGTAGCATGTATGTGTCATGCGCTAATAGATAGCGGAGTATATTTTTACAGAGTATCTAATTTACTAACAAACTAACATGTCTAACCACGTGATTTGATGATTTGTCTTTCTGGATTTGTCATATGTTATTTTAAAGTGCGGTAGTTATCGTTGCGCACGGTTATGCCAAGATCATCCAAGTGTTCCAGTAGTGGCATAACTACCTTACGGGTTGAACCAAGGTGTTGTCGAAGCTCGCTAGCCGTTGCTTGTCCACATTTTTCAAGATGTTCACGAACGCGCCTAACGGCATCATCACGGGATGATGCTGAGATAACTACTTTGGGTTCAAGTTGTATAACTCTGCCAGAGCGGATTAGGAATTGAAGTGCTTGGGAATGCTGTGTGCTTGTTGTGAGATCGGCAGGGGATGGTGGTTGTAAATCTGACCGGTCGAGTCGCGCAATGATATTATCTGCCTGTGTTTTGATCTCGGCGGGGAGCGTGAGCGTATGGGTGCTTGCCGCTAATATTTTGCCAGTGCGTTTGAATCCGCTGGATTCTAGTGTGGTTAGGAGTTGTGTGAACAAGTCCTCTGGGCATTCCTCGAGCGAATTAGCGAGTAGATCTAGTGAGATCCCCGGTACGTCAGGGTGTTGTTTATGCCATGCTGTGATTAATTCTATGGCCGTGTTTTTTTGATCATTCCACCACGGGGCATAGATGATTGCATTTTCTAAACATATAGATTCGCCATCAGAGAGGAATTTTTGCATAGCGTGCTGAACCTGTTTTTCGCTAAATGGATGATCGTGCAGCGGGGTGCTGGCATCAAGATTGTGATCTCTTGTTAGGCGGGCATACAAATGTGCCAGCACATCCAGAGGATTCTTGGCGAGCGGTTTGAGAAAGCCTTTACGCGCGTCCGTGCGGAACCCATAACGTGTGGGGCGAGTGTCCAGCACGCATCCTCCAGCGAGGGTGTTTTGCTGGGCTCCGTCACGGATGACTATTCGGTCACCTATCAAAAAAAATTGTGGTTGGTCTAACCGGAGTTGTGCAAAGCATGATTCTCCGGGATCGAGATGACTACGATCTTGAAGGATCACACGCGCACGGCATCGTGTTGAGCCATGGTGGAGCATCACGGTTTCCATGTGGCGAAGCGGTCTGGGCTTAGTCCCCGGAATCGTACGAGTCATACGTTCCAAGTTGATATCCAACGTCACCGTAGGCTTACCACATCCTTCACATGTCAGTGTCTGGCCTCGTTCGGCACCGGCTTTGCCGGGGGTGCTGATGGTGAGATCAGGTAAATTGAGTGCTGTGCGCATACCTGGCACTGCTGTTTCCAGAGATTGGCTGTGATTTTGTATGTAGCGTATGCGAGTGGTTAGCCCAAGTGGTTGCAGTGTAAGCCTATCCCCAATGCTTACAGACCCTCCTGACAATGTTCCTGTAACTACTGTGCCTGCACCTTTTGGAGAGAAAATCCTGTCTACAGAAAGTCGAGGTTTGCCTGCGTCTACTTGTAGTGGGTAAGATCGGAGTGTCTGCGCTATTGTTTTTTTGAGCTCTTCAATTCCGTCACCAGTGATGGACGAAACTGGGACAATGGGGGCAGTGGCGATAGAGGTGTTTTGGAGTTCATCACGTAGCACCTCGATTGTAAAATCGATGTCCTCGCAAAGATCGGCTTTTGTCAGGGCGATGACGACGTTGGTAATGCCGAGGTAGCTGAGTATGTGGAGGTGTTCTTCTGACTGAGGCATCCATCCATCATCGGCTGCTATGATGAATAATGCCATGTCGAGAGCGCCAACACCTGCAACCATGTTGTTAACGAAGTCTGCATGCCCAGGAACGTCAACGATACCGATTTCGTAATTCTTCTCATCATCTTCTAGAGGTAAATGTGCAAAGCCGAGCTCGATTGTCACACCGCGAGCCTTTTCCTCGGGGAGTCTGTCAGGATCAGATCCAGTTAGGGCACGTACGAGAGATGATTTTCCGTGATCAATATGGCCTGCAGTGCCGAGGACGAGGTGATAGCTCATGACCGAACAATCGTGGAGAATGGGATGTAGGGCAAGCAATCATCTATCATATGGCTTTATATCTTACCGGCCAGATCTGGGAATGAGTAATTTCAGATGATTTATTGCTAGTTTTTAGTAGAATCGGAGTAATATTGACGTTGAAGTTAATTATCCGCACGCAACAACTTACATGTTCAGATTTACCATATTGCTAGCGACTACTGTGGCCATGGCGTTGCCTCATGCTGCCGGCGATGAAATTTCCTTCAACGAGCACATTCGCCCTATATTAAATTCGAAGTGCACGAAGTGTCATGGTGGTGCAGTTTCAGAGGGTGACTACCTGATGGTGAGTCGTGAGCAAGCGTTGAGTAAGGGGAAGTCGGGAAAAGCGGGAATCATTCCCGGTAAACCTCACGAGTCTGAAATTTATCGGAGAATCATAACGGATGACTTGGATGAAAAGATGCCGCGTCAGATTGGCTCACACAAAGAAAAACCCCTCACAGATGAGCAGGCAGAGCTTATTCGCAAATGGATTGAGCAGGGTGCTGAGTGGGAGCAGCACTGGGCGTATATTGCACCTGAAAATCCAGCTGTGCCAGAGCTCAAAAACTCTGCTTGGGTTAGGCAGCCTATGGATCAATTCGTGCTGTCAAAACTTGAGAGGAAAAACATGTCTCCAGCACCTGAAGCCGATCGTGTACAATGGCTACGCCGTGTATCGCTTGATCTGACTGGCCTGCCACCGACTCTAGCTGAGTTGGAATCATTTCAGAAAAACAAGCAGTCAGATAGCTATGAAAAGGAGGTGGAGCGACTACTTGCATCCGCGCACTTTGGTGAGCGTTGGGCAGCAGTCTGGATGGATCTTGCTCGTTACGCAGACAGTAAAGGCTATGAAAAAGATCCTCACCGGAACATCTGGCCATACCGTGACTATCTGATCAATGCATTCAATGAAGATAAACCCTATGATTTGTTTTTGCGAGAGCAGCTAGCGGGCGATCTTTTTCCGAATCCTACCGCTGAGTCGATCGTGGCGTCTGCCTTTCACCGCAACACGCAAACGAATACAGAAGGGGGAACTGATGATGAAGAGTTTCGTATCATGTCCACCATCGATCGTATCAACACGACATGGACAGCGGCTCAAGGCCTGACATTCGGTTGTGTTCAATGTCACGCGCACCCATACGAGCCGATTCCGCACGCTGACTATTATCGTTTCATGTCATTCTTCAATTCCACGGAAGATGCTGACTTGGATAATGATTTACCTCATTTCAAAGTGCCCTCTGATGCATCTCAAAGCACACAAGTGGTATCGTTATATAAAAGCATACCTATGCTTCGAGCAGCAATTAATAAACCAGGTAAAGATAAGATGTTGGCTACCAGCTCATGGAAGCCTCTGCGATATAGCGAGTTGAAATCTACGCATGGAAAACTCCACTCCTACCCGACGGGAGAAGTTCATACTTCGGGCACGCTGGCAGTGTGGACACGCTTTGATCTGACGGCTACCGCGGACAATTTCACGGCAATAAAAATCACGATCATTCCTGAAAAAGATAATCCGGTTGAGCTGCCTGTGCGTGGATCGGTTTTATCACAGTTAACATTGCAGAAGGTCATGGCAGATGGCACCCATGAGGATGTTCCGGTATCCTATGTTTTCGCTGATAGTTTAGTGGGGTCTCACGATCCTTTGGGTAGTATTGAGAAGGGTAACACTGGTTTCGGTGCCTACCCTAAGCTGTTCCGGCCTCGTGCAGCTGTCGTCGTTCTTCAGAAGCCGGTGGTGTTTGCGGAAAATGAAAAACTGCACATTTC
>DPWT01000189.1 GCA_003527555.1 Verrucomicrobiales bacterium
AGAGCCGGCATCGGTGCCGTGTAGCTTCTCGCCGAGCATGGAAGCAGTGCCGGCAAGCTGCATGGATGGGGCTGCGAGATCGAATGGTTTTGCTTTAGACTCGTAGGGTAGTGGCCATGAGCGCTCAACCATACGACCGGTCGAAGCATCGAGGAAACGGACAAAGACCTCACCGAGTTCGCCGTCGCCTTGTGGGTTGACCTGGATTTGATAGACCGCATTACCAGCTTCCTCGGCAGCCATCTCGGCAGCGTCCACCTTATCGTTGCGGAAGTCTTCTTTTTTGAGTCGATGTTTCTCAAACCCTAACAAGCGATAGCGAGCCACACGCTTTGGGTTGAAAACCACCTGCACCTTGACGTTTTTAGCTGCCGGAGTAAGCGCACCTGCAAGCTGTTTGGCAAATCCGTCGTCGGCATCCTCCGGTCGGTTTAGGAAGTAGTAGCGTCCATCGCCCTTGCGAGTAAGTGACTCGAGAATATCATCGTTCAGACCTTCAGCACCCACGCCACAGGCATCAAAAGCAATCCCCTGCTGGCGCATAGTTTCCACTTCCTTGGAAAGTTGTTCAGGGATGGTGTTTCCTAGATTGGCAACACCATCGGTGATGAGAACCACGCGGCTTTGGGCACCCTCAGCATGCTGGCGTTTGGCCAACGTGCGTGCAAGCTTCAGTGCCTCCTCGATATTGGTACCGCCTTCACTTGGGGTCTTGGCAACGAGATCAACCAGCTTCGCAGCCTGATGACCCGGTATGCGATCCGCAATCAGCCGTGGCTGTCGGGCAAAGCTCACCACGGTAATCACATCCTGCGGATTCAGTTGGGCCGCGAGCACCTGCATCGCAGCCAGCACACTTGCCTCACGGTCCTCCCGCTCCATCGAGCCGGAGTTGTCCAACAAAACAGTCAGGCGCAACGGCTGGGATCGGCCCATCGCGGCGGTCTTCATACCCACCCTGAGTAAATTTCGTTGCTGCAAGAATGGGTGTGCAGACTGCTCAATGGCACATGCGACGGGTTCCCCGCGTCGAGGTGAGGGGTCACCGTAGTCGAAAGCATTCACAAATTCCTCGGTGCGTACCTTGGCGGCATCCGGCCACTTACCCTTTTCCAACAGTGCTACTCGAGCGAGCTTGAACGAAACGTCATTGACGTTGAGTGAAAAGGTGGAAAACGGCTCGGCACTGGTCAGGGTTTCATCGGGTAGTGGCTTGGGCCGGGCGGGCGTATCAACGGTGCCATTTTTTGCAACTGGCTTGGGACGCTCCTCTACAAGTGTGGCAAGATCACGCTTAAGCCCGTCCTCCTTGACTTGCGGCGCACCGGCAATTTCCCAGGCACGATCCACCTCCATGAGCAGTTCGGCACGGGTCTGATCATAGGCGGCACGGTAGTAGTCCGAATTGGTTTCGTAAACCTTTTCGAGCCAACGACGTGCAGCCTTGTTGTAGGGGTCTTTCTGCAGGACTTTTTTCATTTCCGCCTCAGCCTTGTCGTACTGGCCGAGGTTGTAATACCCCTCACCTATGTAGAGGTTTTTACGCACTTCATTGACCTTTTGGGTATATTCAAACGATAGGCCTGGGGTGGTACGGATCGGATCATTCAGATACTCGAGTTGTTTTTTGGCTGCAAAGTTATCCGGATCATCGCGAAGTGTTTTCTCCAGTGTTTGACGTGCTTCGGCATATTTTCCGGTTTCTCTCAATTGCTGGGCATGGTACAAGTTGGCATCACCAAGATGGTTACGGACGCCATCGCGCCGGCCTGCCGTCGCCTCACCAGGAGGAAGCAATGTTCCCGCTTTCTTGTAATATTCCGCTGCCTTTTTGTAATTTTTGTTGGCGTATGCGTCCCTACCCTCCAGGAAAGCTTCATCGGCTTCTGCAACTAAAGCGGAACGGCGGGCGATTTCCTTTTTGGCGATAGATGAAATACCCCGTTCAGATTGCTCGGAATCATCAATACTGTACCTGACCTCCTCGGTATTCCTGGATTTAACATCCGCGGGCGTCGCAGGCGTGACTTGAAGCCTTCCATTCGCTATTCTATCTTTCACCTCTTTGTCCGCATCCAAATTGTCATCGTATCCCATCGATTGATCCGCTTTCCATTTGAGGGCAGAACCCTCGGGCCTTGTAACACCGGTTGGCTGTTGCGCCGGCATATCAGAGAGCTGGCCATGCGATGAGGGAACAAGATCCTCATCGGTTCTACCGGTGAGGAATGAGTTGTCATCACGCTCATTAGCGGACAGGTCCTTGCCCTCCTCAAGGTCCTTGCCTTCCTCACCCGATGCTGGTCCAGATGACCTTTTCCGGAGACGCTCTGCTGACCATGCATATCGAGATTTACTTTGTTCTGCCTTCAGGCCCAGCTGCACGTCGCCATTCGAGGCTATCTGGCGCCCTGACACATCAAGAACATCTCCAGCCTGCTGCTCGATGATGGCATCCACGCCTGTGGCACCTTCGCTAGAGGTAATGTTGCCTTTAACTCGAAGGACGAAATCCTTGTTGTTTTTCTCACTAAGTTTATCAACATCTTTTGATAGCTTTGCTTCAAGTTCACGGCGTATCACCCGGTCAATACTTTCTTTTTTTCCGGCAACAATCCTATTGCCGACAGCTTTATTGCTCTCTGGAGCAGCCGCAGAGGGGTCAGCCTCAGCTAGGTCTCCACCACCTCCGCCTCCGCCTGAAGCCCTCCTACCCCTGCCCTTCTTGTCGCCTTTACCCCAGCCATCGCCATAATCATCACCGCTTCCGAAATCTGCCGAGGGGTCGGGAGCGTTTACTTTGGGGACAGGGACGGCGGCGGGAGCGGTCGTGTTGGACGCGATGGCTTTAGATAGGCTGGAGCTGGGTGCCAAGGGTTTCTTTTTCACCTTCGACACTTTCATTTTCCTTTCTCCATTTTCAGCAGCCCAAACAACGCCATCATCATTTAACATTTCTTCATCTAAATCGAGACCTCCCCTGAGACCGTATCCTTCATCTTCATAGGCCACCTGATAGGAGGCGGCATGTTCTTCGGAACTTCGTTTGGACTGCTTCAGAACCACAGGTGTCGCCATGAAGAACAGGACTACAGTGATCAATATACAGGCGGCGATACTCACAGCAGCACGAATTTGGACCCGGGTCGTCCCCTTTAACTCACGGCCACGGCATGATGTAATTTGGGCACCTTTCTGCGCAAATGTCTGGTGCAGCTTCTTCCGCTTGTCAGCTGATAGTTGCCATTCCGGATCGGGATCGGATTTGATCGTATCACCCAACAGGTCATGCATTGACTGTATCCGGCGGCGGTATATTTCCAGCTCCGGTTTCTCCGCGATGAGTTTCTCCAGCTCATCGCGCTCAAACTCGCTCGCTTCGCCAAGGACGAGTGCGGCGATTCGCGCCTGCAATTCAGGATCGATGAAAGTGTGGAGATTGTCTGACATTGGAATTTAGAATTTACCCTCTGCTGGATGTGACGCCGGCTTTTTGAAGGGATTCGGATAGCTGTTTCAGTAGGTGGTGGAGGCGATAACCGACGTTGCCGGTGCCGAGCTTGAGTTCTTTGCCAATGTTTCCGTAGGATAGCTCTTCGTGGTATTTGAGTTGGATGAGTGCGCGGTCGGCGGCGGGAAGTTTTTCAATGAGGATGCGCAGCGTGCCGATCGCCTCCATACGCCCCAATTCATCGTCGGGGTGGTCGTTTGAGGACGGTTTTTGGTCGGACTCATCGCTGAGGGCTTCACGTTGATGTTTTCGAAGGTGGTTGAGGCAGAGATTTCGAGTGGCGCGGTAGAGCCAGGCGCGTGGGGTGTTGATATCTTTCCAATGCGTATAGAGCTTGAGGAACGCGTCTTGGACAATATCCTCGGCGACCTCACGGCGCGCGACGATACCGTATGCGTAGCGCAGCAGCGGCGTCTCTTCGGCGTCAAAGAGCTCTTCGATGCTGGTTTTTTCCACAGATCTCAGGCTTTCGGGGATGGTTGATTGAAGGCGCACAATTTTCATTTGTGCCTTATTTGGCTCCGGTACAGGCATTTTATGACATCATGTCATACTGAGTGAGACACACCATAAAAGAAATCCTTGGAAGATTTTTAGTTTTTTCCCAAATCCATTAAAAGATGATGCTCGGCAAAGGCTTGTCATCGCGACTCCCCTGCCCTATACGGTGTGAATGTCCGCCGAAATGGAACACACAGTCGCCTCCGCTGCTACGCTGGAGGGAACATCCCTACACACCGGAGAAAAAGTCAGCCTAACCGTGAAACCCGCACCGACGGGGCACGGATTCAAGTTTCGCCGCGTCGATCTGGATGATCAGCCGTTTATTGATGCCGATGTATCGAAAGTGCAGACCGTAGAACGCGCCACCACCCTCGCCGAGGGATCTGTGAAGGTGCATACTGTCGAGCATATTCTCTCAGCCCTGTGTGGTATGGGCGTGGACAACGCGATCATCGAGATGGATGCCAACGAGCCCCCGATCGGTGACGGCTCGTCCCAGCCGTATGTGGAACTCATCAAGCAAGCCGGGCTCGAGCAGCAGGACAAGCCGCGTAAGGTTTATGAGATCCGCGAACCTATTCATTTGGAGACAAACAACGGATCGTTGGTCACGATCGTGCCAGATAAAAAATTTCGTGTCTCTTGCACGAACATCGGCCCAGATGGTCGATTCACCCAGTTTTTTTCCAGTGAAGTCACGCCTGAGCTCTACGAAAAGGAAATAGCACCCGCGAGGACGTTTGTATACTACGAGGATGTAAAACCGCTCCTAGACAAGGGGCTCATCAAAGGTGGTAGCTTGGAAAATGCCGTAGTTGTCAGGGGCGAGGAAGTGATGAGCAAGGAGCCGATGCGATACGAGAATGAGTTTGCCCGCCACAAGGCGCTAGATATGATCGGCGACCTAATGCTTTCCGGCAAAAGAATCATGGGCCACGTGATTAGCGTGCGCCCCGGCCACGGCCCAAACACCCGGATGGCAGCCACACTCAAAGAGGAATACATGCGTATGCGGACGATGGTTCCTCCACTAAAAATCCCCGACGGTGAGGGCGTATTAGACATCAATGAAGTGATGCAAATTCTGCCACACCGCTATCCATTCCTTATGCTTGATCGAGTGGTCGACTTCGAGGGCGACAACAAGTGCACCGGCGTCAAAAATGTCACCATCAATGAGCCCTTCTTCCAAGGTCACTTCCCAGGCCATCCCGTGATGCCGGGCGTGCTTCAGGTGGAGGCGATGGCGCAAGTGGCATCTATCCTGCTTTTACGCAAGCCAGAGAACCAAGGAAAAATCGGTTACTTCATGAGTGTGGATAAAGTAAAGTGGCGCCGCCCCGTCCTTCCTGGTGACACCCTGTTTATTGAAGCTGAAATCCTCAAAGTCCGCCGCAATATTGGCTCTGCGGTCTGTCGCTGCATCGTCAACGGTGAGATCGCCTCATCTGGTGAGTTGAAATTCGCCTTGATCGATAATTAATCTGCTGCATCCGAGATCCCTGACTCCCCCAACCTCGATGATTCATCCAACCGCTATCATTGACCCCGCTGCAGAGATTGCTGACGGTGTAGAGATCGGTGCCTATAGCGTGATTGGCTCAAATGTGCAAATCGGCAAAGGCAGCGTGCTGAAGTCACACGTGGTCATCGAAGGGCACACGACCATCGGCGAAAACAACACGTTCTTTCCGTTCTCTGCCATCGGTCAGGTTACCCAGGATCTCAAATACGCGGGCGAACCGACAGCATTAATCATTGGTAATCACAACACCTTTCGCGAGAACACCACAGTTCATCGAGGAACTACTGAGGAAGTCCCCACCCGCATTGGTGATCACAACCTTTTCTTAGCATATGCTCATGTTGCACACGACTGCCAAGTTGGCAGCCACTGTATTCTCTCCAACAACGGAACGTTGGGAGGTCATTGTGAAATGGGAGACTACGCAATCATTTCTGGACTCTCCGGCGCGCACCAGTTCTGCCGTATCGGCGAACATTCGTTGGTTGGAGGCTGCACAAAAATTGTTCAGGACGTTCCTCCTTTCATGATTGTCGATGGCACACCTGCCGCAGTAAGAAGCCCAAATCTTGTGGGGCTGCAGCGCAGGGGGTTCGATAAAGACGAACGCCGCACCATCAAACACGCCTACAAAAAACTCTTTCTCAACAAGGATCACAGCCTTGGTGATCTCGTGGTCGAGCTCAAGGAATCAGACTCCGCTGAGGAGACGCATGTTGCTCGCCTGATCGAATTCATCAGCGGCTCAGAGCGTGGCGTGATCCGCTAAAGATCATTTACCCACTGATACGCCGCCTAACAATCGCCACAGCTAGCGATACCAACATCAGCCAGGAAAACCAATCACCTGCCACCGCGTAGAGCGTGAGAGGACCATCAACAGGCGCATAAGCATGACCATAAAGATTACCTCGTGTAAAATGGTTGCCATGCTCATCCTCTATGATCTGGCGGTCACCTGTGGCCGGATCAACTAGCGATCCTGCGGCGGAAATGATGCCACTAACACCAGTATTGGCACTACGAATCATCGGTCGACGCAGCTCAATAGCACGGAAGCGCGCGTTCGCCATATGCTGAGCCGCCGCTTCACTCTCCTTAAACCATCCGTCATTAGTCACGTTGACAATCACTTGCGGCTCGTGCCTGACAAACTGTCTCGTCAATCGACCCACAGTATCTTCAAAACACACATTGGGAATCACTTGCACGTCACCCTCGGCTGTAGGTAGTGTGAGCGGATCAATTGACTCCCCTGCGCTAAAGTTACCAGCAAAGTCTGCTCCAGATGAAAATTTGAAAAGCTTCGTAAGAACCGGAAGATCGTCCTTAAGCGGAATATATTCGCCAAAAATCACGAGATGCATCTTCCGGTAAGTCTCGGCACTTAGCGCGAGCGGCTGACCTGGTTTAACGGCCACGATGCTATTGTATTGGCCGCCACCCTCTTTCCATTTGATCATCTCATCAACGTGCTCGGCCTCAAATTCATTCATCCCAGCAATGAGTGTAAAATTACCGAGCGGCCGTATCTCGTTTTCTAACAGGTGTTCAACGTTCCCGTAAAAATAATACCCCTCCTCACCCTCAACATAAAGAAGTGGGTTAGGCAAAGCACTCTCAGGCCAAATCACAAAATCAGGGTGTTTCAGCTCGACCTCTCCATTCGCTGACTCTACAGAGTTTTTGTTAGAATCATCCAGCGCCTTGATCGCGAGTTCTGTGCCCTCACGGTAATCATCCATGATCCGCACCACTTCACTCTCGTCCCATTTCAAGTTTTGCGGAATGTTTTCCTGAACCAGTAATACACGCACTCGCTGTGTATCCCATGAGTTGACATCGCGAGCACGCCAAACTCCATAACAAAAATGCATCGCCAGCAGCAGTGCTGCCACACTGAAATCAAGTCGAGCTTTGAGCTTACCTGACATTGCCTCCTGTCCCAGCCTCCTCCCAGTCTGTATCAAAACAGCACTCATCAACACCGGCATGAATGCTAAGCCAGTAACCCCAACAAGGTCAGCCGCTTGTGCCAGAACAGGGGTGTTATGAAATGCTACACCGAGCCCATTCCAACCAAATCCAGTGAACAGCCATCCGCGCAACCACTCAATCCCCACCCAAGCAGCGGCGTTAACGAAAGCAAAACGAAGTGAACGAAATGAATCACCAACTGCGCTACCAAAATTTGCCCCCGGTTTAGCGGCAGCTTGTTTATTGGCAATCTTTTCTCGGATTCCCTCCCGCTCGTTAGGATCATCATTATTTTTAGAAAGTTTTTTTCGCCAAGGGTTTCCTATACTAACGGCAATAGCACCCCACAAACCGAAGTAGAGTGCGAGAAACGCGGCCATAACCAGCGCACCTAGTCCACTCACTGTCCATAACCACTTTAGGTTAATAAGCCAAAACGTAACACCTGATAGATAACAGATAAAAAATCCATACCACTTACTCTGACCACGCCAAACAGCCGGAAGCAGTGGCAGCATCCACAGCCAAACTAACCCAGAGAGATTCCAACCCGGAAAACACATAGCCAGCAACACTCCACTGACAATTGCCGCAATGAATGGCCAAAGGACTATTTTTTTTCGAGCGCTCATTTGTGGCCACAGTTTGGAAGATACTTATGCAGAATGTTTTTTTGATGTTTGAAGATACAATTTACGCCATACGTGATTGAGCATCCTCTTCCAGTGCTAACCATAGCGATTCCAGACCCGCAGCCACACTGGCTTTACTTGCCTCTAAGTCATCGGATGGCGCGTCCTTTCCAAACAGGTAATACTTAATCTTAGGCTCCGTTCCAGATGGGCGCACCGCACAGGACCTACCGTCATCGAGGTCAATGATAAGCATTCCCTCTTTCGGAATAGGATCACCTTCCACATCTTCAAAGTCATCTTTAGAAAAATCACGAATGCGACTAACAGATACCCCGTCAATTTTGGTCGGTGGGTTTTGAGAATATGATGCTGCTAGCGATTTGATCTGTGCCGCACCATCAGCACCCTCCATGACCATCGCTTTCCCTATCTCTAAATGGTAGCCAAACTGGCGGTAAAGATCATCCATAAGTGCAGCTAGGCTTTTTCCCTCACTCTTGGCGAAGGCAGCAAGCTCAGCAAACATTACCGCAGCGCCATTGCCATCTTTGTCACGGATGGTATCGGTTCCCAAGTAGCCGTAACTTTCCTCGCCACCAAAGATGAAAAAGCGTGAATATTCCAGGCGTATGTCACGACTTTGCTCAGATGTGAGCTTACGGTAATCGCCTTTTTTGTCAGCTGGAATAGAGTCCTCATATTTTTGCAGCTTATCGGCAATATACTTAAACCCAGTCAGCGTGTCCACGATACCAACACCATACTTTTCAGCAATAGCACGCTGAAGCTCAGTCGTGACAAATGTTTTGATTAACACCGCACGGCTACGGTTTGAGTCGTTGATGACACCTTGCTCAAAAAGTGTCTTAGTTCGATACCACGCCATCAGCGAGCCTATCTGATTACCTGTAAGCAGTTGCATCTTACCCTCGTCATTTCTTACCGCCACCCCCATACGATCACAGTCGGGGTCGGTGCCAATGACGATTTCTGCATCCTCTTTTTCTGCCAGCTCAATACCCATAGCTAATGCAGGTGCATTTTCTGGGTTTGGAGAATCAACCGTTGGAAACCGCCCATCCTGCACATCCTGCTCTGGAACCGTAAATACCTCAAAGCCGAGATCCGTAAGCAGGGGTACGATGCAATGCCCTCCGGTTCCGTGCAAGTTCGTGAATACCACCTTAGCCCCACCACCCTCTAACAAATCGGGCCTAAGCAGTAGTGTCTTGGCATCCGCTTCATAGATACGGTCCATGTCTGCGCCGAGCACATGAAGAGTGCCTTGGTCGGAAACAGGATCGTAATCCTCACTAGTTATTGCATTCACCTCAGTGATTACGCCTGTGGCGTTTGGCTCTACAAGCTGTGCGCCTTGATTAAAGTATGCTTTGAAGCCATTATCATGCGCTGGGTTATGGCTAGCTGTGAGAACAACGCCAGCATCAGCATTGAGCGCGCGGATTGCGTAGGAAATTTCTGGAGTGGCACGTGGGCCATCAAACAAATACACGTCGCAGCCGAGATCAGTGCAAATTTTTGCGCAAAACTCAGCGAAATCCCGTGAAAAGTGACGGGTATCGTGGCCGAGCACAAACGCTGGCTTACGATCCTCACTCAGCTCAGCAAGATAGCTCTTCAGGTAGATGATCATACCGCGGATCGCACGGCTGACGTTGTAAAAATTCATTGATGCCGTTCCCACACATGGATGCTCGGGTCGCCCGTTGGGTCCTCCTACCCCTTGCTCGGCTGAGGTAATCACACGTCCAATCGTCCTGCCTCTGAGCCCACCGGTTCCAAATGCGAGCGTCTTGAAAAACCGGTCGTTCAGCTCTTTCCACTCAGCATGTTGAACCAATTCATCGATGGCAGCCGCCGCCACCGGACTACTCGTGCCATCAAGTAAGGCAAGGATGTTATCACGCGACGATTCAAGCAGGTGATCCGCCGCAACCGCTTCGTTTAAGGATGAAGATAAATCAGACATTTCGGCTGGATGGTTATTGGTCATTGGCCAATAGTCAATAGCCATCAACCCCATGACAAAATCACTCGCACACGCCATCCATCAGCGAAGTCACCTACTCAATGACCACACCAACGCACTGCGGCTCGTCGATGCTGCGGGTGATGGTCTGCCGGATTTGTTCCTCGACACCTTCGCGGACACGTGGCTGGTCTCCACGCGCACTAACTACCTCGACCGCGAAGTCAAATCATGGCTCATCAAGCAAGAAAAATCCTGCTACTGGAAACAGCTCGATCAGCACGAAAAAGAATCCCCCAGCCACATCGCGGGCCCAGTGCAGAACGAGACATTCATTGCGCGGGAGAATGGGGTGAACTACCGTATCGATTTCCAAGCGGGCTATTCGCAAGGGATCTTCCTCGACCAGCGGCTGAACCGACAACGAGTCCGTGAGTTTTCTGCCGCAGGAAAGACCGTACTTAACACCTTTGCTTATACAGGTGCTTTTTCCGTCTGTGCTGCACTCGGCGGTGCAACTACGACAACGCTCGATCTTTCCCAAGTTTACCTCGACTGGGCACGCGATAATTTCACTGCAAACGATCTCGATCCCGAAGACCACTACTTCTGCAAAGGAGACACCTTTCACTGGCTCAAACGCTTCGCGCGTCAGGGAAGAAAATTCGATGGTATCGTATTAGATCCGCCCACTTTCTCACGCGACGATAAAGGTAAGGTTTTTCGTGTGGAAAAAGACTACGCCCACCTTGTCGCTCTCGCACACGCATGCCTTGCACCAGATGGCTGGATCCTCTGCTGCACGAATTGCCGCAAGCTCGACCCACGTGATTTTGCATACATGATTAGAGAAGGAGCCTCTGGTAAAAAACTTACCTCGCTAGTAATGCCGGAGGAATATACAGGTGAGGATTACCTGAAGTCGGTTTGGGTCAGCAATCAGTGAAAGAAGAACCCATACGCGTGGTATTTTATGAGTAACTATGCGCGTTTGTTTGCTATTGCTGATTCTGTTGAGCTCCCTTCCTATCTCGGATGCATGTAACCTGACTACACACCCAAGAATTCTGTTTACCAAAACAGAGGAAGCAGCGGTGAAGAAACGTATTAAATCGGACCCGCTCGCTGCAGATATCTACAAGGAACTCGTCAGGCGTGCTGATCTTGCAATTAATTTTCCCACCTGTCGGTATCACATTCCCGATGGTAAACGCCTCCTCCGCGAAAGCCGTCACGCGCTGGGCGTTATTCTACACTCATCCATGGCTTGGCGACTCAGCGGTGAAAAAAAATATTTCGACCGATCAGTTAGGGAACTCGATGCCGCATGTGCATTGAAGGATTGGAATACCTCACATTTCCTAGACACCGGTGAGATGTCCACGGCTGTGGCAATTGGCTACGACTGGCTATATCACAAGCTTACCCAGGAGCAGCGTGATCGCTACAGTAATGCATTGCGGATAAAGGGCCTGAATCCCGCACGCTCAAGCTACACTGACAAGAAAAAAGCGTGGTGGACAGATGGTAGAAACAACTGGGCACAGGTCTGCGCCACTGGATTGCTATTCGCAGAACGTGCCTTAGAAAAAAAAGGAGACCCGCTTCACCCGGCGCGCGCTGGCGCACTGGCGACACTCAAAAAATGCCACAAGTTCTACATGCCCAGCGGCGCCTATCCGGAGGGTCCAAGCTACTGGCATTACGGGTCTAATTACCACGTGCTAGGGCTGGCACTGATCCGATCTGACTCAACAAAACCATGCCTTCCCATCCCACCAGAATTCAAAACCTCACCACTTTTCATCGAACACCTTACCGGCCCCACGGGTTACGTGTTTAATTTTGCTGACGCCAACCCAACAAGGAGTCGTGTCACAGCCGCACAATCTTGGATGGCTAGAGAATTTAACCATCCGGCAACATGCCAATACCTGCGCGCCAAACTCAAAAAAGACATCTCGGGAAATCCCCGCTATAAATATGGAGGCAGTGACCGGTTATTTCCACTTCACCTGTTGTGGTTGCCTCAGGCATCTGAAAAAGAAGCTCCACTATTGCCACTCGACTCTGACTGGCGAGGCAGCCAGCCTATCGCGACATTCCGAACTGATTGGAGCACCAAAAATGCTCTCTATTTTGCCATCAAAGGTGGTTATCCAGGTGCGAGTCACGGACAGATGGATGTGGGCACGTTTGTTCTGGAATCCGACGGTATTCGCTGGGCACATGACCTCGGCTCAGATAATTACAACATGCCAGGATACTTTAGGGATAAACGCTGGAATTATTTCCGCCTCACCAACAGAAGTCATAATACGCTTATGATTGGCGACAAGCTGCAGAACCCCAATGCTTCTCCCTGTCCAATGACTCATTTTAGTAGTGAAAAGGATCAAGGCACCACCAGCTTTGATCTGACATCCGCCTACCAAGGGCAAGCAGAAAAAGTGATCCGTAACTGCCAATTTGACCGGAAAAATCACAGCGTCACGGTAGCCGATAACATCATCAAACCAATAGACTCCGTAAGATGGGCAATCGTTACCTCAGCAGAAATCCAGATCGTTGGGAAAACGGCAATTCTCAAGCAATCTGGCAAACAACTTCGACTTACTCGTAAAGATAATCATGGTGGCAACTGGACTGTGCTCGACGCCAAACCATCGCAAGACATCGAAAACCAGAACAAAGGGAAACGCATCCTCGCATTTACCGTGCCAGCGAGCAAGCAGCTCAACCTGAGTGTCATGTTTGATCGTCCATAAGTTCACTTTTGAATGCACTACTCATTTCGTTGTGCTAGCATATCTCTATGGACGACTACAACCGCCGACAGTTCATCCGCACTTCCTTGCCAGGTTTTTTGGGCTTAGGGATGGCACTTCCCGCTATCACAGCACTCGCGACACGTGCGAACGCGTGTCATGGCAGGATCCCCTCTGACGGGAAAATTAACTGGGATGCTTTCCTAACAGAAGTTGAAAAAGAAGCCGCCAAACAGCACCTCGATAACTGGAGCGAACAGGCGTATGTAAAAAAAGCCGCCGCTCTAATGGCGCAATTGAACCTTCAAGACCCAGCACTTGAAGAAGCGTTTAAAAACACAAAAAAAGGATTAGGAAACAAACGTGTCGATTTCTACAAACTCGAAAAACAACGTGTCTTTGAAGTCTGCATGCTCCAGTTCGAACAAGGTGAGCAGATTAAGCACCATGACCACCCCGGCATGACTGGCGTCATCCTCTGTGCCACCGGTAGGACCGACGTTTGGAACTATGATTTGTTAGGAAAGCGTAATGACAGCAAAAACGTGTTACTCAAAGAAACCTCCCACGCCCTTCTCACCAAAGGTAAGGTCTCAACACTCACATCCAAGGAACGCAATATCCACCGGCTAAAAGCACAAAACCTAACCCAGCTGATTGATATTTTTGCGCCACCTTACAACAAAGAGCGCGCACGTAACAGCAGCTGGTTCAATGTCGATCCAGAGCCATTTCAAGGCTACAATAAAATTTACGAGGCAACCAAACGCTAAATCACTACCAACATGTCACTCACGGGAAAAATCATTCTTGTAACCGGCGCGTCATCAGGCATCGGCCGCGCCACCTCCAAGAGGCTGCTTAAAAAAGGCGCCAAAGTTCTCGGTTTATGCCGCAACACATCTGAATTGATCAACGGCGTTAAACCAATCCAGTGCGACCTTGCCGACGCAGACGCTATCAACACTGCATTCACCGATATACTCAAACTCGATGTCATCATCAACAATGCCGGATTTGCATTACTATCTCGAATTTCCGATGGCAACCCCGCGGATTGGGAAGCAATGTGGCGCGTGAACGTACAAGCACTCACAATTTGCTGCCAAAAAGCACTTCCATTACTTCCTGAAAATGCCGGACAGATCATCAACATCTCTAGCATGAGTGGCCACAGAGTACCTCCATCCGGTGGATTCTACGCGCCTACCAAGTTTGCAGTTCGCGCCGTGACTGATGCACTGCGCTCAGAACTTCGAGCAGATGGGAAAAAAACTCGGGTCGCATCAGTTTCCCCCGGCTTTGTTGATACCCCCTTACTCAACAACTATTTCAAAGGCCGAGAAAATGACTTGGAAAAAACCAAGGCTTCAATGCAGATGCTCACACCCGATGATGTCGCAGATTCTATCATGCATATCCTAGAAACTCCTCTGCATGTCGAAATCACAGATATTCAAATGCGTAGCGCTGATCAAATTGGTTAGGTTTTCATGCGCATGGGTATGCAATGGGCATTATCCATATCAACAAATGCCTCTTAAGATTAATACGTCGGACACACAGATTCTGGAACTCCTCAACGATCTCACTATAACTTAACTGGCGACTTTGGCACATATACCAAACATGCCCATCAGGCTCACTGATGCACTTCTGCAGGGTCTATTCCTAAAGCCCTCTTGGGTGACGAACGTAATACCCATTTACGCCGCGCCGTTGAGGTTTCCATCTTGGCCCGGTTGATCGCCAAGATCCGCCCGTATCAAATCGAAGTCCCGCAATAACAAGAAATACATGCCCTTTGCGCACATATATGGTAACCCATTTACCATATCCTTTTTTACCATAATCAAAAAAGTTCTGCGAGACCAGAGGACGGTCGAGTTTACCACCTGCATTGAGAACAAATGATGTGGCGCCTGAGCAATCATAACCACGATCATAAAAACTGCGGTGGCCGCCACCATAAATGTAGGGTTTTTCAGTGAGCGCATTTGCTGCCGCAATCATGCGCTTAACCCGACGTGGAGCACGTGGTGGTGCAGTCGCTTTACCGTTGGGTGCAATGTAAGCAGTATTTCCATAATCAAAGCGATGGGTGAGATACCTCTCACTAGCTCGCATTTGTGATGAACACGAACTCAATGATACGAGCACAAAGCTCGCAGTAAATAATGTAAGAATGATGGCTGTTGATTGCACACAATTATCTAACCATGCTTAACCAATATAATCAATCCGCAAAAATATATCTTCACCCGCGGGAATCTTGCCTGTAGCCTGCGGTATGATCCTGATCCGATTATTCTTTTTATTACTTTGTCTCCCCATCTCATCCATCGCGCGAGATGCCTCAGATAAACCCAACGTGGTGCTCATCTACCTAGACGACAGTGGGTTTGGCGATTACTCACATCACGGGAACCCCGTGATCGAAACCCCTAACATTTCACGCATTGCAAGTGAAGGGGTAACCTTTACTCAGTTTTACGTAACCTCACCAGCATGTAGCGCATCGCGCTACTCACTTCTCACCGGACGCTATCCCATGCACTCAGGATTCGGGACTTGGGTGATCGGGCCGAGCGCCAAACCTCATTTAAAAAAATCAGAAACCACCGTCGCGGATGCCTTAAAAAATCATGGTTATGCGACAGGCATATTTGGCAAGTGGCATATGGGAAACCCTAACAAAGGAAACAACATGTCGCCCGACAGCCTACCGTTGGCGCATGGATTTGACCAATGGATCGGCACCAATGTCTCACACGATTACGCTAATTCTAAACTACTCAAATCCGACCCTGTGGGTAATATCCCAATCCCCGGCTACTCAGAAATAGCAAACAACCTACCATCAGATACAGTCGCCTCCACATCACTAACTGGTCGATACACCATGGCTGCTGTCGGCTTCATCAAAGAAAACAAAGACAAGCCATTCTTTGCTTACATCGCTCACAACCAGCCACATCTTGGACTCTATGTCAGCGATAAGTTCAAGGGGAAATCTCGCCGAGGTTTGTTAGGCGACGTCATGGCAGAAGTAGACGACTCGGTTGGGCATATCTTGAAAACACTTAAGGAATGTAATATCGAGAAAAACACATTAGTCATCTTTTCATCAGATAATGGTCCTTGGGTCAGGTTTCGAAACACCAAACAATCAAAGTTTGGTCACATACACCCCAAGTATGGGGAAGCCCGTATGCATGTTGGTTATGCCCTTCCCTTTCGCGATGGCAAAGGTTCTTGCTGGGAAGGTGGCCATCGGGTCCCAGGGATTTTCTACTGGCCTGATTACATTACTCCAAAACGTCAACTTACCCCTGTCAGCACCCTGGATATATTGCCCACCGTGCTTGCAATCACCGGCGCTCATCACCCAAATACTGGCGTGTTGGATGGTAGAGACATCCGGGCACTCATCGCCCCAAACTCCACTGCGCCCAAAGTCAGTGAATTCGAATTTTATTACAGCCATTCAAAAAACAATATTATAGGTATACGCAACGGCCCATGGAAGTTGATGGTTGCCATCCCATCTCAAACTGGCAGCAACCACGGCTTTCAAGCAAGCCTAGAGAAACCACTGCTTTTCAATGTCGAGCAAGATATTGGTGAACGTATCGATCGAGCAACAGAGCATCCTAAACTCACAAAAAAACTGTTAGGAATGCTTCTAATGAAACGCAGCAAATAGTATTGTGCCTCATAAACGTTCAACACTTGTTCTATGTCATTGCACAGCCAGTCAGACTTAACGCTGCCATACTCCTACTTTATCGTTTTGAGCCTTCTTCTCGAGGCGTTTCAATCTGCGCTCAAAGTCGAACCTGTCACAATCACGCGGCATCTTTACTTTTGCATCACCCCAGAAAGGCTCATTCCACGAGGCATGAAATCCGTAAACTCGGGCTAAACCTGCCTTCACCAGCGCCTCGTCCAGGCGCTCGCCATCTGCATTCACTATTAAAGCATAATACCTGATTTTTTCTCCCGCTCCACGTGCTTTTTCTTTCCGAGTGTAAACAGTAAATTTTTCCTCCAAGAATTTCTTTGTAAACTTTTTTGCCTTTTCACCCCACAACACAACATCATTTTGTGGAATATTAAATTGCTTAGCCTGTGTAGCTAACCGCTCGAGAAACCGTTTGTCAGTTTCCGCGCAGTCCACCCCATATAGACGAAATACATAGGTGCTCTTTCGGTCGGTCTTCACCCAAAAGCTGTCACCATCAAAATATTTATCTGCTAGTAATTCGCATTCATATGCCTGCCACTTCTTGGCAACAGCTGAGCTTGCCATATAAGTTAAGGAGATTAACACACAGAATAATTTGTATATCATACTGGGATGTTAACTCACCGCAGAGCCCATGTCCACCAACTACCGGTTCCACCTGCGCACGGGTGTACGAGTCAATGGTAACTCCAGTTGCTGCCATTGCGGTCGTCGGTTAGGCTGGTATTGTTGACCGCGCAGTCGGCAAACGGCGCGCTGAGTTCTTGATTTGAGAGACTCCATGAGGCATCCAGAAACGTAGATTAGCTTATTCATGTGAACAGTGTTCATGATAACTACTTGCGCGTCAAGGATTCTTGCCGAAATTAGTTAATTAATTATCTCAGTAGTTTTGGTAGTAGGCCACTCACCCCTACTTTAATTCAAGGTCACCACCATCTTTAGGAGCACGGACAATACGATCAACAGTATGCTTGGTGACAAGGTTACCTTTGACTGAGCGCCCTTTGAGCGCCAGCTCACCGAAGCCAAACAATCTAGACAAACTGCGTAATCGAGGTGCTGGCTTGAGGTGAACCAACACTGCATTCTCAGCACTCTCCTCCTCAGAGTCGTGCACCGCAAAGTAGATTACACGTGATCCTTTCGTCCCCTTGGTCAGATCGTATTCCTTGTCACGAGTGACTCCACCTACCTTGAAACGCTTGGCGTAAACCGCACCCTGACGGCCGTCGCGGTAGATCATCGAGTAAACCTTTTCGTCGTCCTTACGGAAAACGGCAATGTGCTGGACACGCTTACCGACGAATGCCTTGTCCGACACCTTGCTAACACGCATCACACCCTCGCCGTCGAAGGCAATGATGTCGTCGATCTTCGAGCACTTCTCAACACTCTCGTCCTTCTTCAGCCCCCAACCGGCGAATCCGTCCTTGCTGTTGACGTAGAGGGTTTCGGTTGCGGCAACCACCTGGGTGCGATCAACCACATCAAAGGTGCTGATCTCAGTCCTGCGTTCGCGGCCTTTGCCATACTTCTTGATTAGGTTTTTAAAGTAGGCGACTGCAAAACGTGTGAGCTGCTTGAGGTTTTTCTCCACCTCGGCGATCTCGTCCTCTAACTTGTTGATCAGTTCGTCTGCTTTAAAGCTGTCGAACTTGGAAATCCGCTTGATCTTTATTTCTGTGAGCCGGACAATATCTTCCTCCGTCACCTCGCGCTTAAGTAATTTCTTGAATGGCTTGAGGCCTTTGTCGATCGCCTCAATCACCGCTTCCCATGTTTCGCACTCCTCAATGTCGCGGTAGATGCGGTTCTCGATAAAAATTTTCTCGAGTGACGAAAAGTGCCATTTTTCGTTGAGCTCACCAAGTTTGATTTCCAGCTCCAGCTTCAGCAGCTCCTTGGTCTGGTTCGCCGAGTGCTTGAGCATCTCAGTCACCCCCATAAAATGGGGTTTACCATCGTGAATGACGCAGGCGTTAGGTGAAATGGATACTTCGCAGTCGGTGAACGCATAGAGGGAATCACGCGCCACCTCAGGGTCGGCTCCCGCCGGCAGATGCACCAGAATATCGGCTTGGGCAGCGGTGTTATCGACCACTTTAGAAATCTTGATTTTGCCCTTTTCGTTGGCGGCTACGATGTTGTCCATCAGGCTGCCGGTGGTGACACCAAACGGCACCTGGGTAATGCGAAGGATACGCTTTTTCTCGATCTGAATCTCGGCGCGAACCCGGAGACGACCGCCACGTAGGCCATCGTTATAGTTGCTGCCGTCCATAATGCCTCCGGTAGGAAAGTCAGGCAGCAGTTCGAATGGCTGCTTACGTAAAGCGCAGATACAGGATTCTAACAATTCAATAAAATTGTGCGGCAGCATCTTGCAGGCGAGACCAACGGCAATGCCTTCCACCCCTTGGGCTAACAACAGCGGGAACTTGAGCGGCAGCGTGACCGGCTCCTTGTTCCGACCGTCATAACTGCGTGTCCACTCAGTGGTTTTCGGGTTAAACGCCACTTCAAGCGCGAAAGGTGTGAGACGCGCCTCGATGTACCGCGGTGCCGCCGCCTTGTCACCGGTCAGCACATTCCCCCAGTTTCCCTGAGTATCAATGAGCAGCTCCTTCTGCCCCAGCTGCACCATGGCATCACCAATGGATGTGTCACCGTGCGGGTGGTACTTCATCGTGTTGCCCACAACGTTTGCCACCTTATTGTAGCGACCGTCCTCCAACTCACGCATTGAATGCAATATCCGGCGTTGAACCGGCTTCAATCCGTCCCCCAGATGCGGCACCGCTCGCTCCATAATGACATAGCTTGCGTAATCCAGAAAGTAATCCGAATACATGTCACCCAGGCTCTGCTGCTCAGCTGGTTCTTCGGAGTCTGTAAAATCGAGTTCGTCCATGGGGTGGAATCAAAGGGGAAAAGGGTGTTGCCGAGAGGCGACTTGGCATACTTAAGCAATCCTAAACACCGATGCAAGAGTGGATTTTATTGAGTGGCGCCCATCACAATTTAAAATAGCATTGCCAGTCCGGCTGTGTTTAAAGTTTCACAGGCTGACTTTCTGACTAAAAGCCGAATTTTCGATTCGCTAGATGAAGGATAATCCCACCAGCGCACGTAGAAGATATCGTTAGCCAAAACTGTTATTATGTCTAAAATACACCCTATTCCTTCACCATGAAAAAAACCATTCTCTATTTTTGCCTGCTTCTCTCTGGAATGACGGTCTCAGGCGAGGTTGTTACCAATGCCTCGAAGGACGTGGCAAACTTCTCTAGCTGGATCATGGACCTTGCCCCCGCAAAAGATGCC
>DPWT01000246.1 GCA_003527555.1 Verrucomicrobiales bacterium
TATGGTGACTGGAGTTCAGACGTGTGCTCTTCCGACTCAGATTTTGAGAAAACCTTTTTATCCATCATGATGCAGGGTGGACACCAATCTGAGCCAGTAAACTCAACGAGCACGTTTTTCTTTTCCTTTTTCGCCTTGGCGAGTGCTGAGTGGATATCCGTCATCCAGCTTGCGCCTGCAGTTGCGGCAGTTGCGAGGATGAGGGAGGCGAGAGTGGACGTCAGAAGTAACTTCATTAAGTTCATGACTAATAATACGTTGTGATAAGTAATATATTCCAAAATTCTCGATATTTTTGGCAGAGAATGTTAATTTGCTGGTATGAAAAATATGACGGTCGCCACTGGAAATAGCCACAAGACGCAGGAAATACGCGCTATGCTTGGCGATGCTTATGATGTGACCGACCTGAAATCCTATCCGGAGCTGCCTGAAGTCGAGGAAACGGGAGCTACATTTTTGGAAAATGCCACGTTAAAGGCGGTGCAGATTAGCGAGCAAATTGGCGGCCTTGTGCTGTCCGATGATTCCGGACTCGAGGTGGATTTTCTGCACGGGGCACCGGGTGTGCACTCCGCCCGTTATGCTGGGGTGCATGGTGATGATACGGCGAACAATGCCAAGTTGTTGGCGAATCTTGAGGGTGTAGAGAGTCGTGAGGCGAGGTTCCGCTGTGTGATGGTGTTGGCGCAGAATGGTCAAGTGCTCGCTCACTTTGATGGGGCTGTGGAGGGGAAGATCATTATTGAGCAGCAAGGTGCGGGTGGATTTGGCTACGACCCGCTATTCGTGCCGGATGGATACGAGAGGACATTTGCCGAACTCGGTGAGGATGTAAAAAACGGACTTAGCCATCGTGCGCAGGCGATGCAGCAGGTGGTGGCGTGGTTAGGCCGGTAACAGCAATACTTGCGATTGATCGCGATTGGGTCTAATGAATGTGCATTCGGTAGCTGATCAACCGCTGCCTATTGTTTTATGTTCTCATGTTGTGCACCCAAACCTAACCCTGATCTGCAGGAAGACAAGGCACCTTGCTGTGGTGATGGTGGCGACCGTGATAGTGGAAAATTTGATTGGTTGCTCTGGGGTTCGTTGATCGCAGTGGTGGCAGGTTGCATAGGACATTGGTTTTTTCATGATAGTTTGCCCAAGCAGGCGGCTGATTTCAGCCATGGGGTTTATTCGTTGATGAATAAGATGTGGTGGGGGCTTGCGCTGGGGATTCTCGCAGTGGGACTGCTGAGCTGGGTGCCACGCGAGTGGGTAGCGGCTGTGCTGGGTAAGCCAGGTAGTTTTTCTGGAATCTTACGAGCTATGGGGGCGGGGCTGATCCTTGATTTATGTAATCATGGGATTCTTCTCGTAGCGATGAAGCTCTACGAGCGAGGTGCATCCTATGGGCAGACTTTGGCGTTTCTTATTGCTAGCCCGTGGAACTCACTTTCTCTAACATTAATTCTATTTGCTCTGATCGGTGCCAAGTGGACAATAATATTCCTTGTGCTTTCCGGGCTGATCGCTGTGGTGACAGGCTTGATCGTAGAAGGTCTTGTTAGATTAGGAAAAATCCCCAAGAACCCAAATCATGTTGAATTGCCTGAGGGTTTTCAGCTGGGCCATGAAGTCAAATCCAAGCTGGCGGAATTGCGATTTAATAGTGGGGCGATTGGGCGACTGATCAAGTCGTCGATTGGTGAATCACGCATGATCCTGCGTTGGATTTTTTTTGGTACCGTACTGGCTGCTATGATCCGCGCGTTCGTGCCGCCTGAGACTTTTGGGGAGTGGTTCGGGCCGACAGGGACGGGTGTTCTGTTAACACTTACTGCTGCAACGGTGATTGAGGTTTGTTCGGAAGGCTCAAGCCCGATTGCAGCGGACTTGGTTACGCGAGCTGCCGCGCCAGGCAACGGTTTTGCATTTCTCATGGCTGGTGCTGCAACCGACTACACAGAAATCATGGCGCTCAAGGAAACCACAAAATCGTGGAAGATGACATTTATCCTGCCACTGCTCACCCTGCCACAGGTTGTGGTGATCGCGTGGGCGCTCAACTATTGGGCAGGGACAGTCTGATGACGCCTTGCTCGCATAAGTGAGCTTATTTCTTCATCTTTGAAGAGGCGCTCACTCTTGGAGAAACAATGATGGCGTGGTTGTCATAGCGTATGTATCCACCTGCTTGGTCAACAATATATCGTAGCAAGGTTTCTGCTGGGATTCGCTCCAGACGAAGGTTAACACGACTGTTTTTAAAGGCACCCGTTGGATCTTGGATAATAAAGTTAGGGGTGGTTTTTTGTTGTGATTCCCGTTCAACTTGAACGGCAAGCATATCGAGCGACTCACGCACGGTTGCTTTATCTAAATGGACTTTAGGGATTAATACCTTGCACAAAGCGTTTTTACGATCTCTGATCGCGAGTGATCTCCTGTTAGAAGAAATGAACAAGAACTTTTTTCTAGCTGGAAGGTGTTTTGGATTGATGCGTAATACTTCCCGAAAAGTCGTTCTAGCAATGTCGTATTTCCCTTCGTTCATTGCAATAACGCCTTGCTTATAAAGGCTGTTAGCTCTTTGAGCGGCAGTATCGTCTGCCTGTGCGAGAGCGCCAACGCAGAGAGTTAGCGCCACAATCATGGTTGTGTTTTTTGTCATAATGGATCGTAGTTTGGTGTTATGCTGTCGGCATATATGGTGATTACACACCGGACAAGCACTTGAT
>DPWT01000179.1 GCA_003527555.1 Verrucomicrobiales bacterium
AGGCCATGAGTGAAGAAAAAGAAATTGAGTATAATGCGAATCAACCCGAGGTGGGGGTGATTAGGAAATCAGCACGTTGGCTGATTATTCTGTTAGTTTTTGCTTTGGGTGTTGGTGGTTTTATCGTTCTTAAACACACAGGGCCGACAGCGAATAAAGAGGCGCCACCCCGAGTAGTTCCGCTGGTACGTGTGATCACGGTGAAGTCGGGTGAGAGCCAGATGTTTGTGAGGACACAGGGTCGCGTTGAACCGACTCACAGGACACAAGTGGCATCGGAGGTCATCGGTCGTGTCACAAATGTGTCGAAACAGTTCAAGGCGGGAGGCGTTTTCAAACACAATGAAATCATGCTTGAGGTTGACAGTGCAGACTATGTCTCGGCGATTGCCAGTGCAGAAGCTGCTCTAGCTGATGCTAACCTTAACTTGGAGCAGGAGATGGCGCGTGCTACTCAGGCACGCCGAGATTGGGAGAAGCTAGGCCGAGGCACACCATCAAAGCTGGTGTTGCGTGAGCCTCAAATTACTAGTGCGAAAGCCAGAGTGTCGGCAGCAAAAGAGGCTTTGGGGAAGGCGTTACGCGATTCGGAGAGAACCAAAATACGTGCCCCCTACGATTGCCGCGTGCAGTCTGCCAATACGGATATTGGTGCCTATGTTATTGCTGGGGCTAAACTTGCAGAGCTATATTCACTCGATGATTTTGAGATCCGGATGCCTGTTACGATGGAAGATCTGGGGTATCTGAAGTCTACGGGTCAGGGATTTAACGGCTCAGATGTCACAATATTTGCCGAACTTGCAGGACAAACATGCCAGTGGACTGGTAAAATTGTTCGTAGTGAAGGTAATGTGGACCGTAATACCATGTCTACCCATCTTGTTATGCAAGTGGATATAAACAACAGGGGAGGGGTCTTCAGTTTACCGCCTACGGGACTTGTCGTTAGAGCTGAGATAACGGGCAAGGTCGTTGATGGCGTAACACAAATTCCACGCAGTGCATTACGACAAGACGACACCGTGCTTACTCTAGATAGCGAAAACAAATTACTGATCACCTCTGTCAAGATTGCTCGAACGATGGAAAAAACAGTGCTTGTTTCATCGGGGCTTCCAGATGGCACACGGGTGATTGTCAGTCCTATCGAAATGCCGGTCAACGGTATGGAGCTCGATGTAGAGAATCATAGTGCCGAGAACGAATTTACTACTCCCTGATTTACGATGCAGAAAGCCATCCATTGGTTCAGTAAGAATCACGTCACAGCAAATTTTATTATGCTGCTGGTGTTGCTTGCAGGTTTTACCACTTGGTTTAAGCTGCGCAAGGAGGTGTTTCCCAACATTGCGCTTGATGCTGTGCTCATACAAGTACCTTTTCCTAATGCCACTCCGGAAGAGGTAGAGGACGGAATTATTTTGCCGGTTGAAGATGCAATAGCCGATGTCGATGGGATTAAGCGCGTCACAGCGACTGCGATGGAATCGATGGGCGCGGTCACCGTGGAAGTGGAAAACGGTTACGATGTTCGTGAGGTCATGAGTGACCTTAAAACGAAAGTGGATGCGATCACAAATTTTCCTGAAAAAGCAGAGAAGGTAACACTTGAGGAGGCACGCCTTGATATGCAGGTGATGAGCGTGGCAGTATCTGCGAATGTTGATGAAAAGACGCTACGAGAAATTGGCGGGATTGTTCGTGATGGTCTGTTAGACTACAAGCCATCGAAGCCAGTCAGTGGTTTTGCAGGTAGCAAGGAGAAGATGATGCGAATGCTTCGTGGCACGCCAAAAATTACCAAGGCGGCACTCACTGCGGTTCGTCCTTACGAAATTTCGATTGAAGTATCTGAGGACACTCTGCGTAGATTTGGTTTGACCTTGCAGCAGGTAGCTAATGCTGTGCGACGCACATCACTGGATTTGCCGAGTGGATCGATTCGCACTACAGCAGGGGAGGTGGTGATCCGGGCAAAGGGGAAGCGATACACCGCGAGAGAGTTTCAAGATGTTGTCGTAATGTCCAAACAAGATGGATCCGAACTACTATTGCGTGACATCGCCAAGGTGGTGGACGGATTTGAGGATGTGGAGATAAGTTCAAGTTTTGACGGCCGGCGTACGGTTTTGGTGAATGTTTACCGTACTGGTGAGCAAGACACTCTGCTGATTGCCGATGGAGTAAGGGATTATATCGAAAATGTGGCGCCTTCACAGCTGCCAAAGGGAGTGAAGCTGGAGTTATGGAATGACGCGAGTAAATTGTTAGATGGTCGGCTTAGTTTGCTTATCCGTAATGGCTCGACTGGGCTTTTGCTGGTATTCATTGTGCTGGCATTATTTCTTCGACCGAGTTTGGCATTTTTAGTAGCCCTTGGAATCCCGGTTTCGTTTGCAGGAGGAATTTGGCTGATGCCTGAACTTGGAGTTTCCATAAACATGATTTCCCTGTTTGCCTTCATTCTTGTGTTAGGAATCGTGGTCGACGATGCCATTGTAGTGGGGGAAAATGTATACAGCCGTATCCAGCGGGGTGAACATCCGCGCGAGGCCAGTTGGCGTGGTACGCACGAAGTTGGCACGGTTGTTGTATTTGGTATTTTAACAACGATTGCGGCGTTTACTCCGATGCTTGGGTTGAGTGGTGTGAGTGGAAAAATTTGGCCGAATATTCCTCTTATTGTAATCCCCACATTGTTATTTTCATTGTTACAATCAAAGTTTGTTTTGCCGGCACATCTGGCTCTACTCAAGCCGCACGGTAAGGTACAGGATGCGAATATTATATTTCGTGTTCAACGCAAGGTTGCGGGTGGGCTTGAGCGATTTGTCGAGAGTATTTACCGTCCTCTACTCAAGCGTTGTTTGAGGCACCGCTATATTGTATGGTCTGTTTTTCTTTCGCTGTTGCTGTTAGTCTTTGGGTTAGTGGCTGGCAAGTGGGTGCCGTTTGAGTTTATGCCTAAGGTGGAAGGTGATGTGGTTACTGCGAAATTGGAAATGCCGGTCGGTGTTCCGTTTTCTACGACCGAGGGAGCAATTCAGCGTATGGAAGAAGCTGCGCAAGTCGTGGGATCTCGACATGAGAACATTTATGGCAGTGCGATATCTGTGCATATTCTTGCATCTGCTGGGACGCAACCATTTCAGACTGGTTTTGGGGGAGGTCGCACGCCGCTTGGTAGTAACCTTGGTGAAGTGACCGTGCAGTTATCACCGGCAGCAGATCGTGATATTTCAGCTGATGAGTTTATTGCGGAGTGGCGAAAAGAGATAGGGCTAATTCCTGGTGTAGTTGAATTGAGTTTTAGACAAGAAACTGGAGCAGGAGGTAACGCGATCGATATTGAAATTTCAGGTCGTGATCTTGTGATGTTAGAAAAGGCATCGATACATATTACTGATCAGTTGGCTGGATACACAGGTGTTAAAGATATAGCTACGAATAATCGCAGAGGGAAACGAGAGCTGGTTTATGAAGAAGTCACTCCAACTGGCAAAGCACTTGGATTTAATCTGCAGTCGGTAGCTAGTCAGATTAGGCAGTCGTTTTACGGTGAGGAAGTTCAGCGCATCCAACGTGGTCGGGATGAAGTTAAGGTGATGGTGAGGTATCCTTCCGATAAACGTAAATCAGTGGAAAACCTAGAGGATGTGCGCCTGCGGACATCTAATGGTGATGAAGTGTCGCTTGCGGAGGTGGCTATTGCGCGCCCGACGCGAGGGCCTGCATCGATTCATCGAGTTGATCGCAAACGTTCGATTAAAATAAGCGCAGATGTTGATCGTGCCAGAGCTAATGCGAATGAGATCGTTGAGCGATTTAACAGCGAAGTGCTTAGCCCGCTTTCTTCCCAATTTCCGGGTGTGAGATGGGATTACCTTGGGGAGCAAAAAGATCAAAAAGATAGTATCTCGGAAATGGCAGGGAAATTTGTTTTTGCCATGTTAGGAATTTACATACTGATGGCCATCCCGTTAAAATCATATATTCAGCCGCTCATTGTGATGGCGGTGATTCCGTTTGGATTTGTAGGTGCGGTGATCGGCCATATTTTCATGGGAATGGAGCTTAGCATCATGTCTTTGTGTGGCATCATCGCGTTATCTGGTGTGGTGGTAAATGATAGTCTCGTGCTTGTGGATTATGTGAATCGCCACCGCGCTGAAGATTGTGGTTTAGTGGATGCTGTATGGCACGCGGGAGCAGCGCGTTTCAGACCTATATTGCTTACCTCGTTAACAACATTTGCCGGTTTGATGCCCATGTTATTGGAGACTGATATGCAGGCAAGATTCCTGATACCAATGGCCGTGTCACTTGGGTTTGGTATTCTTTTTGCAACTACGATTACTCTGATTCTAGTTCCATCAGTCTATTTGATGCTCGAAGACATACGTCGAGTTTTTAGTAGAATTCGGCAAAAATCGTAGTTGCATTCTGTGATACAAACTGCTTCATTCCGCCCGTCTTCATGTGCGCGCGTGGCGGAATTGGTAGACGCGCATGATTCAGGTTCATGTGGGCGCAAGCCCGTGGAGGTTCGATTCCTCTCGCGCGCACCATTGGGGACAACGGTTACTTGACACGCAATGAGTTTTTTTGCGGGCACCGATTTATCTCGTATCAGCTAACATTTCAGCTGTTCTCACTGCCTACTGGGTGTTTAGCGGATTTCTGGCTGGTTTAGTGCTGTGCACCTGCTGACGGACTACTGGTCCTAGACGATTAAGCAGCGTCAGCACGTTTCCTGCGAAGGATCGGGGGCTTGTTGCCCTCGACCACGGCACGGTTGATGGTAACTGATTCAATATTGGCGCGTCCGGGGACCTCATACATCACATTGAGCATGATTTTCTCGAAGATTGCACGCAGTGCCCGTGCTCCGGTTCCACGTCTGACAGCCTCTTCGGCAAGTGCCGTTAGGCCATCCTTGGTCACTTTGAGTTTAACGCCATTCATGGCGAGCAGTTTGGAATATTGCTTAATAAGTGCATTTTTTGGTTCGGTTAGCACCTTGATTAGCTCGTTGACCGTCAGCTCGCGAAGGGAGGAAATGATGGGGAGCCGACCAATGAATTCGGGGATGAGGCCAAAATGAAGAAGGTCTTCAGGTTCTGCCTTTTCGAATAAGTTTATGTTCTCGGTATTGAGTTCGTCCTCTGTTGCCTCTCCCTCGTGAAAACCGAGAACGTGTTTACCTAGGCGGCGGCTGATGATGTCATTGATGCCGACAAATGCACCACCACAAATAAAGAGAATTTTCTCAGTGTTTACCTGAATGTATTCTTGTTGAGGGTGTTTACGGCCGCCTTGTGGTGGAACGTTACAGATAGTTCCCTCGAGAATTTTGAGAAGTGCTTGTTGCACACCCTCACCGGAGACGTCGCGAGTGATCGATACGTTTTGAGTGGTGCGACCAATCTTATCAATTTCATCAACGTAAATGATACCACGCTCGGCGCGCTCGACATCAAAGTCGGCGGATTGGAGTAGGCGTAGGATGATGTTTTCAACATCATCGCCGACGTATCCTGCCTCGGTGAGTGTCGTGGCATCAACAATTGAGAATGGAACGTCCAGAACATTGGCAAGTGTACGAGCTAGTAAAGTCTTGCCGGAGCCTGTAGGCCCGAGCATGAGGATGTTCGATTTTTCAATATCAACGTCAACGAATTCCTTTGCAGGGTTTTGTTGGTGTTGGCGAAGGCGCATGTAATGGTTATAAACGGCAACCGAGAGCACCTTTTTGGCGTATTCTTGGCCGATGACGAATTCATCAAGTTTACTGTTAATACTTGCGGGCGTGGGTACATCATCTGATGAGATGTGGGTGTCAGCGACCGTTTGCTTGGGCCCACCGAGCTCTTTTTCTATGATGGATGAGCACACTTCAACGCACTCATTGCATATATAGACGGCGGGACCGGCGATCAGTTTCTTGACCTCCGAATGGCTTTTGCCACAGAAGGAACACATGGTGAGGTTGGAATTGCGTGCCATTGTATGTGAGTGGGTAAATCTGGTGGAATAATGGTGCTGAAACTAAAACAGCGTGGGGAAGTATACTGCTTCCTCCACGCTGTGACAAATGCTTAAAATGACGTATCCGTCTATTTCGTGTCATCGCCGGAACCGGCTTTGGTGTCATCTGGAAGCTCTTTGCGGCTTTCCAATACCTTATCGACAAGTCCGTAGGCTGCAGACTCCTCGGCGGACATGTAATTGTCGCGGTCGGCATCTTTCTCTACCTGTTTCTCGGATTTGCCAGTGTGATGAGAGAGGATTTTGTTTAGACGTTTTTTCAGATTGAACATGAATCCGATCGTGCGTTCGACGTCGGCAGCTGTTCCTTGTGCACCACCGGAAACTTGGTGGATCATCACGTGGGAGTTGGGTAAGCAGAATCTTTTGCCCTCGGTTCCGGCGGTGAGAAGCACAGCACCCATGGATGCAGCAATACCAATGCAGTAAGTATTTACGTCGCAAGTCAAGAACTGCATGGTATCGTAAATTGCTAGTCCTGCAGTGACTGAGCCGCCGGGAGAGTTGATGTAAATGTGGATATCTTTCTTAGGGTCCTGCATTTGGAGGAAGAGCATCTGAGCGATCACCGAGTTGGCAACGCCATCGTCGATGCCAGTTCCGATAAAAATGATGCGGTCCTTGAGTAGGCGTGAATAGATATCAAAAGCACGTTCACCACGGCCATCTGACTCGATGACGGTTGGTATGTAGTAGTTATTCTTGGGTGTGGAATCCATGTTGTGAGGAATGTTCATATGTTAATCGTTATGATTTAGGCATCTTCTTTTTCAGTTTCGACCTCCTCTACCTTTGCGCTGTCTACAAGAAAGTCAATCGCCTTGCCAATCAAGATGGAGTTTCTGATGCTCGAAATGCGGCCTGAGCGTTGTAGCTCCTTCATCATGGCCTTGGGAGCTTTTTTCTGCTGCTGAGCCATTCCGGCTACACGCTGTGCTACCTCGGTGTCAGAAACTTCGATTTTTTCCTCGTTAGCAATTTCTTGGAGAATGAAGTTTGTTTTCAAGTTATTGCGTGCTTGCTGTTGAGCGGTGGCGACGATAGCGGCTTGGTCAGCGGCGATGTCCTCATCACTCATGCCTGATTGGGCGCCTCGTTGAACCATTTCGTCGGCACTGCTCTGCGCCTCGGCATTGACCAAATCCTCTGGAAGTGGGAAATCGACTTTGTCCAGTAGTTGTTCAACGATCTGGTTGACTTTCATTTCCTCGATTTGCTGACCTTTTTGTTGGGTAATCTGCTCGGAGATAAGCTTCTTGAGATCAGCGACTGTTTTATCCTTACCAAACTGGAGAGTATCGGAAACGAAAGTATCATCAAGTTCTGGTAGCTTCTGCTCTTTGATGCCTTTTACAGTGGCGTCAAATACGATTTCGGTTCCCCTAAGTTCTTCCATTGGGAAGCCATCGGCTACAGTGCAGGTGATATCTCGCTGTTCGTTCAGCGCCGCACCTTCGAGCTGTTTGGCGAAGCCTGGCAGGAATGCGTCCTCTTTGATTTGAACCCAGTAATCTTCCTTGCCTGCGAGAATACCAGCGGGTTTTCCAAGTGCTTCTTCAAGCGGCTTTCCATCGAGTGTAGATGTAAAATCGATCACAGCGATATCGTCTGGCTGTAGCGCGCGGTCTTCGATATCTGAGTATTCTGCGTAGCGCTCAAGCACGCCGTCGAGCTCACGCTGAACGTCCTCGTCGGTTGCTGCCGTTGGCGGAACCTTGATTTCAAGTTCTTTGTAGCTGGGAAGCTCAAAACTGGGTGCAAGGGTAAGAGGCATGGTGAAGCTGAGTGATCCGTCGTCTCCGTGGGTGATGCTTTCTGGAGCGTTGAAATTTAGAACTTTAAGTTCATCATCGTTCTGGATTGCCTCATGGCAGGCGGCACTTACCAGACGCTGTTCGAGCTCTTGTTTGATATCGTTTCCGAATCGCTTTTCGATGACAGTTTGGGGGATTTTACCTGGACGGAATCCGGGGATTTTTGCTTGCGAGCCAAATGCTTGCACGATTTTTTTGCGTTCGTCCTTGGCTTTGTCGGCGGGGATTTCGGCACGTAGAGTGGCGGCGCACTCAGCGAGTTGCTTATCAACGGTAATGTTCATGGTGGCTGGTAGTAAAAAATAGTCTGCGTATAGCGGGGCGGCAAGCTAGGGGTCATATAGCATAGAGTCAAGAACCATGACGCGGATATGTGTCAGGAAATGAAGGGGTATCAGTACCTTATTGGCGGCAAACCGTGCCAGATACCGTGTGGCGCTCTAGGCATTGCGTTTTAATAATGCTTTCAAATCGTAAAACGGATTTGAGTTAGTTGTTAATGAGCGTATCGGTCGTAGTGGCCACTATTTGTTGCATTACCTTTTTTTGATCTTCAATGGACTGCACAAGTTTGAACTGTGTTCGACAGCGGTCAAGATTATGTCTTTCGCGATGGGTTTTGAAATAGACGTCACCTTGAAGGTAGTCAGTGAGGAAGCGAAGACCGGTTTCCAGAGCGATAAGTTTTCCGGAAAACGGGAGGTATTCTATTTCCTTGGGAACCAGCATCGAGCCAGCTGCCGAGAGGTATCCTAGGGTGAGCGCCTCGAACATGCCGATATCCATGGAGATCTTAGATAGATCAAGCTCGTCTTCGGCGCCTGTATTAGTTGCCGTGCGGACCATGTCGCCAAAGTCGTAGAGGGCTATTCCCGGCATGACGGTATCCAGATCGATCACGCAGATGCCCTCGCCAGTGTCATCGTCGATCATGACGTTGTTTAGCTTGGTGTCGTTATGGGTGATGCGTTCGGGTAGGTCTCCAGAAGCCTGTAGGTCGAGCAGAACGTCCACCACCGATTCGTGGTCCTTGGCGAATGCGAGTTCCTCTTGTGCCGATGCAACTCGCTCGCAGCAGTCTATGTCAGCTGCTTTCAGTAGGGCATCAAACCTCGATCGGGTGTGATGAAAATTTGGGATAGTCTCGTGTAGGCGAGGGGAGGGGAGATCAGCTAGCTGGCACTGGAACTGACCAAAAGCACGCGCGGCCTGATACGCCTGATCCGTTGATTCAATGATGTCGTAGGTCTTTGCGTTTTCGATAAAAATATAAGCACGCCAGTAGAGTCCGTCGGTATCGATCAGAATGTTATCCCCCTCAATCGTCGGTATCAAGGTGAGTGTGCATCGATCGATGTCAGAGGTGTTATCTTGTTCGAGCTTGTTGTGAATGTGCCGTGTCACACGGGTGATGTTTTCTACCAGTGCCACTGGGTTCTTGAAGATCTCGTGGTTGATCCTTTGGAAAATATATCGAGCAGTCTGATCGCTTTGTTTGATCGACACGGCGTAAGTGTCATTAATATGGCCGCTGCCATAGGGTTCGCCGTCTATAAACTCACCGTTGAGGGCAAATTTGGACGCGACGTTCTTGAGCGTGTTGTGGATGCTGTCCATGTGACCGGAGGCAGGCTTGCCTATGTGCCGTGGCAGGCTTGCCTATTTGTTAGGCATCTGCCTGCCAATCTGGTTTGCCGTCGTATGTCCAGCGATAGTAGTCGGCCAGACGTAAGTTGGCCGCCGCCGCTTCATCAATAAAGATTTTTGCGGTCGGATGATGCTGCAGGATCGATGCTGGCACCATGGATGATACAGATCCTTCAACCATCGCTGCCACAGCTTCTGCTTTCCCTTCTCCAAAGGCGAGCATGAGATTCATGCGTGCGTCCATGATCGTGCCAATCCCCATCGTGATACAGTGGCGGGGGACCTGGGATTCATCACCTTCGAAAAAACGTGCGTTGTCGGCCACGGTTTGGCGCGTTAGGGTTTTGATGCGGGTGCGTGAAGCAAATGATGAAGTGGGTTCGTTGAAGCCGACGTGGCCATCAGAGCCGATGCCTAACACTTGGAGGTCGATGCCTCCGACATCTTCGATTGTTTTTTCGTATGCTGTGCAGGTGAGAGGAACGTCTGCAGTCATTCCGTCGGGGATGTGGACATTGTTGGCATTGATATTGATGTGGTTAAAGAGGTTGTCCCACATGAAGCGGTAATAGGATTGCTCATGTTCCTTTGGCAGTCCGATATACTCATCGAGATTAAAAGTGGTCACCGCACTAAAGTCCAATCCTTCCTCGTTGTGCATGCGGATGAGTTCCTTGTAGAGCTTCAATGGTGTGCTGCCGGTCGCCATACCTATCACGGCGTTTGGCTTTTCGCGCACCAGTCGTGCGATGACTCTTGCTGCGGCTGTGCTGCCAGTTTCAGCATCGTTATTTATAATAATTTCCATTAGAGGATTTCTTTGAGGTTGTCAGTGAGCGTCAACATTGTTCCTGTGTCGAGGCATTGGCGAATTGTTTTGTTTTCCCAGCGGCTCAGACGGTAAAGAGTAGCAAATTTGAAATCAGGGGCGGCACCACCTTGACCGCCGACGAGTTCTCCACCACGCCGGACGTTGTCCTGCATCCATGATGGGAGGAGTAGGTGATATGGGTTACGCGCTACTTCCTCGGTATGCAAAGATGTGGCAGCAACGAGGTCGGCAAGTAATT
>DPWT01000078.1 GCA_003527555.1 Verrucomicrobiales bacterium
TGAAAGTGGCAATGACAGGAGATCTATGTGCTTCCAATTCTAGAATGGAGCCATTCTTACGAATCAGGAAATCTATGGCAGCAATCTGCGTTAACATGAACGATGAAAATTAGATTGTGGCCGATTGACATAGCATGGTAAAACCATAAATATATTATCGATTGGTTCCTGGTGATTCATTCTACATTGTTGATTCTTTAGATTGTGGGTTGAAGGATTCTCGTTTGTGAGACATAATAAGTGTATGAACTATTTTTACTATTTTATTTGATCTCGGTAGCCTTCTTGACTGTCGGTATTTTACAATTTAGCGACATCAAAAATTGATAAACAAATCATGCCGAAATCTCCGCTTTTAAATATAAAATGATGCTCCACAAAAAATACATCCCCCAAATAAATGCAATTTTTGCTGCCGTCCTCCTGCTTGCTGTTGGTTGCCTCTGCACCGTAGCTTATTCAGAGGTCCCAACTTTTAATTATCAGAAAGTACCCAAAACCACTCAAGACCTAATCGCCATTCAAGATGCTTTGGTAGAAAATTTGGAGCGTGTGCGTAAGGCAACCGTAAGTATCAGTTTGGGTGAGGGTTTCGGTAGTGGTGTCATTGTCTCTGCCGATGGCCTAGTTCTTACAGCTGCGCATGTGACTGCCGCAGTGGGTAAAGAGCTGACTGTCATCCTCAATGACGGCACTCGGCTGCAGGCCATCTCTATGGGCCTAGTATCCAATACTGATGCAGCAATGATGCGCATTACTGAGTCTGGTGATTACCCTTATGTTGAAATCAATAAAAACAATGATTACAGGTTGAGTCATTGGGTCATGGCTCTGGGTCATTCAGGTGGCTTCGATGAAGAGAGAGGGCCTGTTGTTAGGTTGGGTAGGATTCTTAAGGATAGCGAAACGACACTTCATACAGACTGTAAGGTGATCGGCGGAGACTCGGGCGGGCCGTTGTTTGATCTAAACGGCGAGCTCATAGGTATTCACAGTCGTGTATCTAAGTCGATGGAGCAAAATATGCACGTCCCCATGCGCGAGTATATTAAGAATTGGAAATCCATGAAGGAGGATGAGTTTCTCGGTGATGGGCCATTTGCCAAACGGCCAGTCAAAGGAACAGGTTTTCTTGGTGTTAGCACCACGGAGATTGATGATGGGTTGCTAATCAAAAAAGTTGGTAAGAATTCTGCAGCTGAAAAAGCAGGACTCAAAACAGGTGATCTGATTTGTAAAGTGAATGACAGGAAAATAACGCTGAAAGCCGAGCTCAAAGATGAGCTTAAACAAATGGCAGCAGATCAAACCATCACGATAACGATTCTCCGCAACAAACAGCTTGAAAAGTTTAAGGTTAAATTAGGCAGTAAATAATATATACAACGGTTACTCCAATGACGCACGTAAGCAAACTCATGCATCTGATCGCAGCATCTTTAATTGCCTGCGCCCCATTAATTTCGGCGCAAACATCGCTGCATGCCGATGAGAGGATCAACGGCAAACTCGTATGGCAAGCTTTTGAACCGCAACGGCTCATTCTTCAGGAAAGTAGCGCCGTGATCTATACCGATGGAAGATCACGAATAAGAAAAGTCTACGGTATTGTAGTCAGCAGGGAAGGACACATTGTAACAAAGGCAAGTGAGATTGTAGGTAAGAAAAATATCACTTTGAGGATTGGCAAAAATGTTTATGAAAATGTTGAAATTGTTGGCTGTGATCACAAGTGGGACGTTGCGTTGCTGAAGGTAGTGTCCAATGAACATTTTACCCCTGTAGATTTTACGGAAGCATCAGAGGTTGCCCAAGGTTACTGGGTAGTTTCGAATGGTTCTGCATCTCGTTCACAACGGCGAGTGCGTGTCGGTATTATCAGCGCCGAAACCCGTGAAATCAGATCCACGGTAAGTAGCGTCATTCTTGGTGTTCAGCTGGGATCTGAGAAAAAAGATCAGCTACAGATCAAGCAGGTCTCAAAAGAATCTGGTGCAGAAAAAGCGGGGTTGAAGGTAGGGGATGTGTTGTTTTCTGCGGGAGGGATAAAACTCACTGAACGGTCAGGTCTCGTCAAGGCAATGATTGGCATGTATCCGGGAGATTTGCTCTCTGTAGAGGTCATGCGCGGTGATAAAAAAATATCTTTCGAAGTAGAACTGATGCCACGAACCAGTGGTCCGAAATTAACCCGGAACGAGCAGATGAGCGGTGGCGCGCTATCCCTATCCAAGCGCCGTGACGGTTTTCCCCGAGTAATCCATCACGACACGCCGCTGACGAAGGAATCTGTCGGCGGGCCACTCCTCAACCTCGAAGGTAAGTGTATTGGTATGAATATTGCCCGTGCCAGCCGAGTGGCTACCTATGCCATCCCAGTTCGCGAACTGCGCGAGATTGTAGCGGACTTGCGTGCTGAGTAGGTATTACGCATGCATGAACATAGTGGCTTCGTGTTGCGCCAATGAAAGATGACACCGAAGGGGTGAGGTCGTTGCGCCATGATTCATGACACCCGGACGTTG
>DPWT01000216.1 GCA_003527555.1 Verrucomicrobiales bacterium
GTATCAGCGTATCAGCGTATCGCCAGCGGGCGACACTCATGATCGAGCCAAGCACGTTCGGCATCATTAAGCAATGGTGAGAGCTTCTCAAGCACCTCGACATGGTAGTTATTGAGCCACTCGATCTGATGCGCCGGAAGTAGTGTCGGCTCAATCAGATCAGTATTGATCGGGCAGAATGTCAGGTTCTCAAACTTGAAGAACCGGCCAAATTCCGTTTCACGGCTAAGCACTGTGTGCACGATATTTTCAATACGCACACCGTGTTCTCCTGGGCGGTAACAGCCGGGCTCAATGGTGGTGAGCATACCAAGCTTGATTGCTTCACTGCTGGCAGCAGAGAACCCCTGCGGGCCCTCGTGCACCTCTAGACCAAAACCAATTCCGTGCCCGGTGCTGTGTTTGAAATTACGACCATGGCGCCAAAGCGCCTGACGGCAAATTCCATCGAGCTGGGCACCATTCGCTCCTTCCGCGAACTCAAGCATCAGCAACTCAAGCATCGAACTCAGCACAAGCGTGTAGTCATCCCTTTGCTTCTGGGTGGATTCTCCAATCGGAATCGTACGCGTGGTATCTGTTGCGCCGTGAACAAAATTACCCCCGGAATCGATGAGAAAAATATTGTTGGACTGCACAGGTTTGTCCGACTCCTCGTCGACCGAGTAATGGTTCAGTGCGCCATCAGGACCGAATCCCATGATCGACTCGAAGCTCGGGTGACGGAAACCAGCGAACTCGGCGCGGCATTCGTCGAGCTTGCGGCTTGCGCTCAGCTCAGTGACTGGCTCACCATTATTAAGACGGGCGTAGAGCCATGTGTAAAATTTGACCAAAGCGGCGCCGTCATCGATGAGCGCCTGCTTGGTGTGCTTGATTTCGGTTTCGTTTTTAACCGCTTTCAGGTCGGTCACGATCGGGCGATCATCCACGATGGTACAGTGGCTGGCAGCTTCTGCCAGTCCGTAGCTGATGTATTCAGGCACGAGGAGGAGGCGTGAACCTGCGGTGAGCTCTTTCAGAGAGGCTTCAACCTCATCATACGCCTTGATCGTCACCCCAGCTGTTTCAAGCTTTGCTGTCGCCTCGGGGGTCAGCTTTTCAGCGTCCACAAAAAACAATAACTTCTCATGAGTCACCAAAGTCCAGCAGTAGGCTGTGGGGCTAATCTCGATATCTGTGCCACGAAAGTTGAGCAGCCAGCAGGACTCATCAGTTCTGCCTAATAAATAAGCATCAACCTTGGATTGCTCCATCTTACTACGCAGGGTGGATACCTTGTCCTCAATCGTTTGGCCCGCATACTCGTCGTCGACAATAAACAACTCGCCTTTCGGCGGTGCTGGTCGGTTCGTCCAGATAATATCGATCGGATCAACGGCCGCATTCACTTTGAAGCCGGACAACTCAAAGCTCTTGATCCATGACTTGGCCTGCTTGAGGCCAGTCTCCGCACCATTGAATGCCACTGTGCTATCTTGCGGCAGATTATCTTTCAGCCAGCCATCCACGGTAATGGCACCAATATCACTCATGCGCATTAGCTCGATTTCCGTGCCTGCGATTGCATCTTCAGTGATTTCGTAATACCGGCTATCTGTCCAGAGCCCACACCAGTTAGCCGTCACGACTGCAGTTCCATTGGAGCCTTTCATACCTGTTAACCACTGCCTACCGCACCACCGCTCGGCGACGTATTCATTGTTATGAGGATCCGTGTTTGCCACAATCATGGCATCCACGCCCGCGTTCACCATTTCAGTGCGAAGCTGGGAGAGCTTTGTGTCGACTTGCATAAGCCGATACAAACTATCCAAACAGCTACTTCTCAAGTAAAAACTTGGAATCAAAGGGTTTTTCTTTTTTTTGACTGACCCTCTATCGGGGTAGCTGAACATATGGTTGTTATTGCTAATAACCCGTCTTGATTCTTGATTCCTTGTGCTTTCCCTTTAAGAAACAAACATGCGTATTCTTACCGGCCTCCAGCCAAGTGGCAAACTTCACATCGGCAACTACTTCGGCGCCATGCAGCCCGCCGTCCAGCTACAGGATCAGGGCGAGGCATTCTATTTTATCGCCGACTACCATGCCATGACTAGCATGTCAGATGCCGACACCCTACGGGCCAACATCCAGGACCTAGCGATTGATTTCCTTGCGTGTGGGCTCGATCCCGACAAAGCGACGATTTTCCGGCAGTCGGATATCCCAGAGGTCAACGAGCTCGCCTGGATCCTTTCGACCGTCTGCCCGATGGGCTTACTCGAGCGCGCGCACTCCTATAAAGACAAGATTGCCAAGGGGCTTGATGCTAACCACGCCCTATTTGCCTACCCCACTCTAATGGCTGCAGATATTTTACTCTATGACTCCGAACTAGTTCCCGTCGGCAAGGACCAAAAGCAGCATCTGGAAATGACCCGTGACCTCGCCGGCAAGATCAATGATCGTTTTGGCGAAAACACTCTGGTTATTCCCGAATCACAGATCAAGGAGTCCACCGCCATTGTACCCGGAATCGACGGACAGAAAATGTCCAAAAGCTATAATAATACTATCCCGCTTACCGGTGGGCAAAAAGCCATCCGCAAGTCGATCATGCGTATCGTCACCGACTCCACACCGGTCGAGGCCCCTAAAGCGACTGAAGGCTCAACGGTGATCTCTCTCTACAAACTCTTTGCCGATGATGATGCGGTGAAGCAAATAATTACTGACCACGAAGCTGGTGGATTTGGCTACGGCGACTTCAAGCAGCGTGTCTTCGACGCCTACTGGGAATTTTTCACCCCAGTGCGCAAAAAACGTGAGGAGCTTGAAAACAACCTGGACTACGTCAACGAGGTCATCGCCAATGGTGCAAATAAAGCTCGTGAAGAAGCTAGTAAAGTGATTAGCCGGGTACGTAAAGCGGTTGGGCTTAGGTAGTTTGCGAAACTCATATGAGTGGATCAGGGCTCATATGAGTGGATCAGAAATTACCATCCTGCATTGCCTGCGTCATCTCTGGTTTCCATACCCATGGTGAGGCTCGGTAAAAAGAGTAAGGATATAGCCTAATGGATATACATCCTGTAAGACTCTACCCAACCTGCCCTCAGATGGGTGAGGCGTAGAAAAAAGTCCCTAGTTATTTTGAAAGACTTGTATCAAGTGTTTCGTTGAGGGAGACATAATATTTTTCTGAAAATTACATAAAGCTGTTTAG
>DPWT01000096.1 GCA_003527555.1 Verrucomicrobiales bacterium
GACAATATCCAAGATAAATATTTATATTTTTTCAAAATTCCTCTGCCCATGGTTCTGTATGCAGCGCTGTTTATGATTTTTAATGACTTAGAAGTTCTGTATTTCTGCATCAGTGCCTCTATTGCACCTTTACCCGACGAATACAGCCATTAGAATATGCATATGATTGTGCGTGTATATTCGTCTGCTCTGTTAGGCGTTGAGGGAATAGAAGTAGAAGTAGAGGTCAGTGCGTTTAACGCCGAAAAACCAGCGATCAACGTGGTCGGACTACCCGATGCCGCGGTGCGTGAAAGTTCCCAACGTGTTACCTCAGCATTATCAAATTCAGCGATGGGATGGGCCGATGGCGTCAAGACCGTCAACCTCGCGCCGGCTGACCTCAAAAAAGAGGGCCCACGCTTTGACCTACCCATTGCTCTGGCACTCGCAGAAACTGCTGGTGAAGATAGGATCAATAATCCGGAAAAATACTCTATCGCTGGAGAACTAGCGCTCGATGGTATGGTGCGCCCTATCCGCGGCGTCCTACCAATGGCTTTGGAAGCAAAAAAACGCGGTCGTTCACGTGTAATTGTACCCGCCGCGAACGCGGCTGAAGCTGCCGTGGTCCAGGGCCTTGAAGTTTACGGTGTCCATAATTTACGTGAGGCATGGGACTTCATCACCGGTCAGCGGCTGCTCCAACCCTATGCGCTCGACCGTCAAAAACTCTTTGACACGCATCGCCATTATGACGTGGGGCTAGAGGATGTGAAGGGGCAGAATCAAGTGAAACGTGCCCTAGAGGTAGCTGCTGCAGGCGGCCACAACCTCCTTATGGTGGGACCACCAGGCACGGGAAAGTCGATGATAGCCAAGCGCATGCCTACCATCCTTCCCGACCTCACCGAAGAGGAAGCAATTGATGCTACCAAGATCCACTCCATCTCAGGTTTGTTAGATAAAGAAAATGCCCTACTGGTCACCAGACCATTCCGTGCTCCACATCACACAATTTCCGACGTAGGTTTGTTAGGGGGAGGTACAAACCCCGGACCAGGAGAAGTGTCATTAGCTCACAACGGTGTGCTTTTTCTGGACGAACTCCCCGAGTTTCGTCGGCAAACTCTCGAGGTGATGCGGCAGCCTCTTGAAGATGGTTACGTCACCATTTCGCGTGCAGCCGGTACACTTACCTTTCCAAGCCGATTTATGATGATTGCCGCGATGAACCCCTGCCCCTGTGGTTACTATGGCGACCCAAAGCGGGAGTGTAGGTGTTCACCACCGCAGATTGAAAAATACCGCCAGCGAATTTCGGGGCCATTGTTAGATAGAATCGATCTCCACGTTGAGGTGCCACTGGTGGAATACCGTGAATTATCATCCGATGAGACGGGCGAGACATCCGCTGACGTCCGTCTGCGTGTGGAAGCCGCACGCGGCCGGCAAGTTGAGCGATTTTCAGCATTGAAAAACGTCACCTGCAACGCCGCCATGCCCAGCAAGGTGATGCGCCAGTATTGCCGGATCGATGCCACTGCGTCAGGCTACCTTGAACACGCGATGACGGATTTGAATTTTTCCGCTCGCGCCCACGATAGGATTCTGAAAGTCGGGCGTACGCTAGCAGACCTGGCAGATTGTAAGGATATTCAAGCAGATCACATTCTCGAAGCCATTCAATACCGGACCCTCGACCGGAAGCTATTGATGTAAGATATAATAACTTTCAGGTGGGAGTTTTACATTAGCATCTTTTAACATGGCGTCGTAAGCTTTCTTAGCAGCTTTCCCATGCACCGTTCCGGCGTGAGCTTTTACGAATTTATCCACATGCTCTAAAATAGCATCATTGACCCTCTTCGCTTTATTAACACGATTTACGATGTCGTAAAATTCACGCCCCACTTTTAGTTTCGCCTTGTTTTCCGGTTGCCTAAAGAAGGCTCGATACTTCACAAACATCTCGTCGTAAGCAGGTATTCCTCGGTAGTTTTTTGAAAACTTCTGGAATTTGACATACACACCATAGACGTCTCCCGCGTGATCTTGCTTCTTAATCGCGTCAAGATGTGAGGCAACGTTAGCATTTACCTTCGCTGAAAGAGACTTCGCCAAGCTATCATCACCTCCTTTATTTTTTACTAATGCGGCATGTGCTTTCGCCCATTGCTGTTCTCTAACCAAGTCCATTGCCTTGGTTACAAGTGGGGATAGATTATGATAAATCGGCGCGTTCTTTATTTTAGCACTCTCATCCATTTCTACCGAACCACCATTCTTGCGAACCCAATCCAGATACAAAGCAGCAGATTTTGGTCCAGGTATCCACCAGCTGGCTGCACTTTTCTTAGCCGTTATTTTCACCTTATCATGATAGGTGCGCTTGCCATCATTAGACAATTTAGCAGAGACATATCCGCCTACTTTTAGAGGATTAACATCCATTAATTCATATGGCTTCCCGACAGGAACATTAGCAGGAACTCTAAAATTCATAACCTCTTCTAACCAGATAGCCGTCAAAGTA
>DPWT01000042.1 GCA_003527555.1 Verrucomicrobiales bacterium
CAGCGATGCCGCCAACTTGTTCATCCAAAATACTGCATCATTAGATGAACTCAGTAATAAAGAGAAAGCCGTATTAAAACGCCTCAAAGATTTAGTATCAGGTAATCCCGCCAAACTTGTGCCCAAGAACCTCCTTAAACTAAAAAAAGTTCGCTCAATACAAATCACAAAACACGGTGTGTTTAACTATCCGTATTTCAATTGTTGGTTTAAACAAACAGATGAAGGTGTTATTTTTAAGAAAACCAGTGGCTCACAACGCAAAAACGGTAGTATTTTTCAGGATAAGGATACAACGCTGGTCTTTCTTGGTGCATGGAGCGTCAATGACGACGCCACGCTGACATACAGCGGGTTCAAAGGCCTCAATGATACATCACGAGATTCAGCCGGCTTAATCATTAAGCGGGGCAATAGCTTTCTCTCCATTTTCCCCAAAAAGGAAAACACCTTCGAAATTTACGAATTCAAGTAAGCTTAATGCAGTTCACGCTTGCTCAGAGACGATGATTGCAGAATGCTCAGCGCATGAGCGTATCGTCCTCTCCTATGCTAATCAACCTAACCCTGCGAGATGGCCAGCAGTCTACTTTAGACGCAGCCGACTGGATTTTCGAGCCGCGTGATTTTGCAAAAGTCATTGCCGCCTCAGCAAAGGCGGGATTCGATGGAGCGGAGATTGCTGGCGGACAAAGTTTTCAAATCGCCATTGGTCGTGGTTACAATCCTTTTACTATTCTCAGTGCAGTTAGCCATGCCGTTAAATCATCTCCTCAGATCGACCACTTTGAACTGCAAATGCTTTTTCGCGGTGCTAATGCACTTGGCTTCCGCCACTATGATAAAGATGTCGTCGAAATTACGCTTAAGGAATTCGTTAAACACGGAATCACCAAAATCCGCTTCTTTGATGCTCTCAACGATATCGAAAATCTAGAGCTTCCAGAGTCGATCAAAAATGCCCAAGGCATCGTGCTCGAGGGTGCCATATGTTTCTGTCACTATGCTGATGCCCCAGCGCGATATACTGATGACTACTTTTGCAGCTACACTCGGACACTTCTTGACGCCGGTTACAATGCCATTGCAATCAAAGATATGTCCGGGCAACTCACTGCCGAGCGTATTGCAACACTCGTTCCCGCATTGCAAGAAATTCTAAAACCGGCAAACATACCACTCACTCTGCATTGCCACTCAACGAATGCAGAAAAATCACAAGCCGCTATCGCAAAGGCTACGGAGTATCAGATCCATGCGATTGAGACATGCGAAGGCGTTATCGCCGGTGGGTCAGCTCACCATGCATTATCAGCAGTTGCCCCCAGCATGATAAAAGATCACCCGTCATACCGTCATCTTTCTGACGTTATCAGTAGAATATGGGGGAATCACCCCGACCGAAAAGATATCGCAATTCCACAAGATCTCAAAGAGCAACTCTGTGCTGCCGGCGTTCCAGGGGGAGCCATGCCATTTGTCATTCAGGATCTTAAGCAACAAGAGTCTGCCATTCGTGCAAAACACCAATCATCCAATAAGACATCAGATGAAGACGGCGATCTTTATGATTTTTCAACCATTGTGGATCTCTTTATCCGTGAGTTAAAACGTGTTTGTCAAGATGCAGGACTTCCACTACTGGTGACACCTACTGCCGATATTTGCTGTAAACAAGCGATCGCGAATCTTGCCATCAGCAACGATCCTTTTGCAGACACACTCGCCGACCGCTACCTCAATCGCAGCGGCCAACCAAATCCGGACCCACGCTTCGCCAAGCTCATTCTCGGTTACTACGGCGATTTGAAATCCTATGACACGGATGGTAGTATCAACGGTGCTTCCCCAGAAGTCATTCAGTTTTTTGAAACCAATAATGCCTTACAGCTGAAAAAAACTGATGTCCATCCATCACAACATGCTAAAGGTGGCGATCTACGTGAAGCCCAACAATCGGCGTGGCAGTTAATCCAGAAATACGGCGCTGAAGCACTTTCATACGCCACTTTTGATCAACTCACCATCCTTTACGCACTCAAGCCCGCCAGCGCTATGCAATCAGCTGACCCAATTGCCAAGGCTGTAGATACCTATGTCCAGCGTGCAGAGCGAGCCAAGATCGATGGTCGTGGCCGCACCTTCCCAGGATATAAAACCATGATGCAACCCATTCTTGCGCAACTCAGCTCAATGTTTGCTCTAAACCCCAACTTAATTGCTCAGGATATCCCCGAATTTCAGCTAGAAAAACTAGGAGGCAACCTCTGTAGCCAACTGTTTGAGACCTATATCGACCTGCCAATCTGGACCAGCGTTACAGCACTGAGAAATCATCTGTCTAAACTCCTGTCTTCCGAACACATTTCCCCAGAATTACTGGAAGCGGTTGGTCACGTCAGCGAAAGCCTGACTCAACTCGATTTGCGACCAACCCAACACGAAAAGTCAAACGTCTCGGACTCATTGATGCGTTTCGAAAAAATCACTATTGCCGAGCTATTCAATGGCTTAGCACTCATACAAAGCTATCTGAACGACGTCGCCAAATACGCCACAGATCCCAAACATTACGCCCAGCGCATTATCGGCATCTCCGACCTCTCTCACCTCACCAAACCAGCTTCCAGAGGAAAAAGCCCGAGTGCTTGGGAAACACTCCTTCAACAAAGCATTACCGGAAAATACCTTCGGTTAGAAGCCGATTTCCAACGCCGCGCCGAGAACTGGAGAGGTTAAACGAAAGTGCTTTCGTTGTCATAGGCAACCAATTTTAAAGTGTTTTTTATGCGTAGTTTTAAATTTTTATACATTTTACGTATCTATGCCTAACAAATCATCTCTACCTTGAGATCAAATAGGTCCACAATTCAAAAAGCAACGCAAACGTGCCGGCATGCTAATCGATCTCGACCGTTGTGTAGGCTGTCACTCTTGTAGCGTGAGTTGTAAAACAGAACATTAAGTGCCACTCGGAAACTTCCGTATGCGCGTTCGCTATCTTGAACGCCCGGACAAACCAACCATCGCTTTTGCGCCA
>DPWT01000200.1 GCA_003527555.1 Verrucomicrobiales bacterium
TTATCTACGCGGTTACCGTAGCGAATCCCATCAAATCGTGAGAGGTTTGACGAAGCTTCAGCTGTAGCCAAAATGTAGTAGGTAGCAACGGCGTATTCCGTATGTGGTAATGAGATTTCTACAATCTCGGCCCCTGCTGCATTGAGACCTTTCACGGTATGATCTATTTTTTCGCGAACTGCGGGGTGAATACCATCACCGAAATATTCTTTGGGTAGGCCAAGTTTCATGCCTTGTATACCATCGCTGAGCCCCTCAGTGAAATCAGGAACATCTTGCTTGAGCGATGTCGAGTCAGCAAGGTCATGTCCGGCTATAACATTGAGCACAAGTGCGGCGTCCTCCACACTGCGGGTTAGTGGGCCAATCTGGTCGAGTGAAGATGCGAATGCTACTAGTCCGTAACGTGAAATCCTACCGTATGATGGTTTCAGGCCGACCACGCCACAGTGACTTGCCGGTTGGCGGATTGACCCTCCGGTATCTGAGCCGAGTGTTGCGATTGCGGTGTTTGATGCCACAGCTGCGGCGGAACCACCTGATGAGCCGCCGGGGGCGCGACATGCATCGTGCGGGTTGACGGTTTTACCAAGTGCTGAATTTTCTGTAGTGGATCCCATGGCGAATTCATCCATATTCATTCGACCAAATGGTATGGCGCCAGCCTCCCGCAACTTGCGGATAACGGTGGCATCATATGGGGCACTGTAAGCATTTTCTAAAAAACTCGAGGCACACGAACATGGTTGTCCGTTCACGTTGATGTTGTCCTTGATCCCAATTGGAATACCGCCGAGAGGTTTGGTGAGATCTACTGACGCGGCTTCATGTTTTGCGAAATCCAAGTCATGACCTAGATATGCTCCTACGTCACTGTTGCTGATGTTCTCGGCCAGGGAGTCGAGAATATCTGCGGGTGAAATATCGCCAGCGATTAGCTGCTCTCGGAGCGAGGAAATAGTTTGTGTGTTAAGAGACATGGTGGATGAATATGGAAAGGTCAGGCATCCACAACTTTGGGCACACGAATTTGTCCCAGCGCGCTCTCTGGTGCGTTTCGAAGTAGGTCGTCTTGGTTGAGGGCTGGACGAGAAGTATCCTCTCTTAAGCCTGCGAATACTGGGGAGTTGTGTGCGGTCGGATCAATCCCTTCGATATCGACATCTTGGAGTTTCTCGATGTATCCTAGAATGGCATTAAGCTGTCCCTGAAAGATAGTGCATTCTTCTTCGCTGAGGTCCATACGGGCTAAGTTTGCCACGTAGCGGACATCTATCTGCTCCTTGTTCATGCGGGTGAAACTGCATTGGTGTTGGCTAAGTTTCAAGCACGGATGCATAAACTCATGACACGGGGGAATTTACCTGCGTGCCCTGCGGGTGCTAAAGGGTTCTCCGCAGTAAGGGCATCTGTAGGATTTGGAAAATAAAACGGCCTTTGCGATATGGAGCCTATAACTAATTCCTAATGCTTTCTTGGCGTTGCGGTGTCTGCGGCATCTGGATCCAGCCCATATTTTACCCATACACAATGGGCATTGCCAACCTATGTGAGCGATAAAAAAAACCACGATAGATACGATAGTGGTTATGCCAGAAGCAGCGGCAAACATGAGTAAATCATCATTGTTGAGGACAAACCCTGATATGACACACCCCGTAGATATGGCAACGAGACACGAATTAATCAGAAAATGTAATGCGCCTAGGTGGAGTGACTTAACAGTGCGCTTTGAGTGTTGTCGGTGCATATAAATTTTTATACCCTAGAGCAGAATACCTGCTAACGCAACCGAACCTTTTAGATAAGATGGATTACGTTAGCAGGTTCTAATACCACAAAATATGTTTCCCTCATGTTTTTTCGGAACGTGAGGAAATTCACACACACACTTTGTTACACAGCACCTTGACGGGCTAACTCAATGAGTATGCAAAAATTCATCAAATTAATTTTCACGGACTTCAGAAACTTTAGCGCAAGAATTGAAGCAAGCGACAAAATGACTCCTTACTGTAATGTTTGGTAGATCCAATAACCAATCGCCAACATGGCAAAAATCAGAAGCAGTATGAGTAAGCCGCTCTTGGCTTGATTGCGCCGTTCGTTTTTAAGCTCACCACGGCTGAGCTTTTCCATAAATTGTTTCTCGCGTTGTCGCTGCTGAACTTCCGTTGGTGGTGGGAGTGTGCGCATTCTTTCCTCCTCCGCTTGGATTTCGCGCTCTGGGCCGTGGTCGACAAAGTCTTGTAGCTGTTCGATACGTTCACTTAGTTCGCGCTCACGAGCACTCAACAAGTCAAGATCTGGGCCTTTGGAGGCGTCTGGCGCTTTGCCTAGTTTTGCCATAGCTCGGGTGCGCGTAGCGATACTCTTACTTCAGAAAATAGAGGGCTAGTGCGATGGTTCCTAATACGATGATGGGTAGGTTAAAGGCGAGTCCATTGCGAAGCATAGCACCAAACTCATTGTCTCTTGCGGATGAATTTTTTGTCCTTTTGGTCTTACTCCTAGCACCAAATACAGAGGCGCTGCGACCCCCAGAAAAATGTGCGACAGCCTGCTCATATTCATCTTCCGCCAGATCGAGTACTGAAATCGCGCGTGCAAGATCTTGTCGTAAGCTTTCATTGTTCCAGCCATCGGGATTGAGAGCATTGATTTTGTCCAAGTGATCGGCAAAACAGATACGAGCCTGTTCCAGTTCATCAAGCTCCTGCTTGGTGGCGAAAATCTCGCGATCCATTGCGGTGACTGCTGTGCTGACTTTCTCGTGTAAATCTACTTGGCCATGTAGGAAGTCCTCCTTGGCCTCGTTGAGTTCTTGAAGTTCGAGTTTTTGACGCTCAACTTCTTGTTGCTGCTGTTGAAGTTGCTCTAGCTGGTTCTGGGCGTCTTGGAGTTTGCCATTAAAATCCTCTGTAAGTGGACTGGATTCTCCCACGGATCCTCGCGGGTTCATCTCCATTTGAGTGGCACGCACGTTAAGTTGTTGCCGATGTTCTA
>DPWT01000088.1 GCA_003527555.1 Verrucomicrobiales bacterium
CAGAACATGGCGTAAAGCGCGATGGTAAGTAGAATCACAATGCCACCTGCTACTTTAGCTCCCTTGGAGCCTTCGAGGCAAATCTCTTGATTTTCAGGTAATTCGACAGGTTTTGTCATAGGCTTGATGAGTGTAATCAGGATTCCGATGACGATGACGAGGATGAAGCAAATTGCCATTCGGTCAAGGAATGCCATTTCGCTGGCATACCAAAGCCCTTGGCTGGCAATCCATGTTCCAAGCCCCCATTTCAAGGCGCCATAGGCCACCACATTGGTCAGGATTCCAACAACGCCAAACCATCTTGGCGTGCGTGGTGAGAAAAACCCGAAGATGAACACAGCGAGGATGCCAGGTGAGAGGAATCCTTGGAACTCTTGGATGTATTTGAAGATGCTTTTGAAGTCATCAAGCTTAGGAGCGATGATAGCTGCGAGAATCACAAAGATGACTACGAAAATCCGACCGACTCGAACAAGCTGGTGGGAATCAGATGATTTCTTAAATCTAGCGTAGAAATCCATCGTCGCGATAGTTGATGCCGAGTTCAGCATTGAGGCAAGTGAGCTGATCACCGCGCCACAAAGTGCGGCAAGGACAAACCACGAAATGTAGGGGTGAGGTTTGACAAGGTTACGGACCAACACAGGGAAAGCTGCGTCATAATCATAACCTGACAGAGTAGGCCCAACGGTAACTTTTCCATCTGATGAATTCGTGGCGCTATCCGCCAGGTAGTTAATTGTTTCTGCTGCTGAAGGAACAGGGATCTCCATCACGTCTGGATGCTCTTTCTTGAAGTCTGCAGTCATTTGAGCATTGGCCTCAGCTGCCGACATGCCTGCATGTTTGCTGTTGATAGCGATAATCTTGGGCAACTGATCTATTTGGAGTTTTGCATAGTCAGGATCAACTTTGACCACCTGATTTGATTCGATTTTGGCAAGCCCACTATCGTTGGCCTTGACGGCAGACTGATGAAGATCTGAGGAGAACAAGTTAAACGCAAGTATGCCGGGGATAACGACAAGGAAAGGAATGAGGAGCTTCAAACCAGCGGCGAACACGATACCTTTTTGCCCTTCCGCGAGAGATTTGGATCCGAGCGTTCGCTGGACGATGTATTGGTTAAGACCCCAGTAAAAGAAGTTAGGTATCCAAAGGCCTATGAGCAAAGCTGTCCATGGAATATCTGTGTCTTCTTTAGGGCGGACCATGTGCATTTTTCCACCGGAAAGGTTGTCGCCATTACGTGCAACCGCTTCTCCATCTTTACCGTCATTGAGCAATACAAGCCGTTCGTATGCTCCTGCTTGTTCAAGATCCGCAATGGTGGCCTCTGAGTTTTCTACTTTGGTTTTGATTAGCTCCTCAGGGGGTGTGTTTTCAAGTGTCTGGAAAGCGAACCACATAACGATGGCTCCACCAAGAATGAGGGCGGCACCCCAGATAAGATCTGTCCATGCACATGCTTTAAGACCACCAATGAAGACATAGACGGCAGCAAGAATCGCAATACCCCAGCACATCGTCGTCAGGTTATTGATGAAGGGAACATCTTGATAGTATTCGGACACAAACTTAGCTCCCGAATAAATGACCGATGCGGTAGTCACAAAGACGAGTGTTACAATGGTGAACAAAGCCATAACCATGCGAGCTGTGCCATCGAACCGGTATTGGAGAAATTCGGGGATAGTGTAGATGCCAGCCTTGAGGAATTTGGGAAGGAACCAGAAAGCAACACCAACAAGAGTAACAGCAGCCATCCACTCGTATGATGCAATAGCCATACCCAGCCAATCGGCCGATTGGCCTGACATGCCGACAAATTGTTCGGTGGAAATGTTAGCTGCAATTAGTGAAAATCCGACCAGCCACCACGTCAATCCGCGACCCGCGAGGAAATAGTTTGATGCGCCTTTTTCGCTGCCATCATCTTCGCCGTCTTTGGATTTCCATATACCAAGGGCAATAACGCCAATGACGGCGATTATAAATAGGGTGACTTCAATTGCGGTATTCATATTTTGTTTATATAGTTAAGAATTGGGGGGAGTATCAAAGCTGATGAGGAGAGATACTAAGGGGTGTGGTCGGTGCTTGGGAAGTGTAAACATTGACTTTAAAAGGAATTATCAGCCGCGACGACAGGCGCCTGTGCGCGAAAATTGCCAATATGCGAGATTTGAGCTGGCAGCCATACAAATGTGCACTTAGCGGAGCATCATCGTATACTGAATGCTTTTTCCATCTGGTGCAGTTAAGCTGACTTGACCTTGCCTGCCCAATCAGCCATTGATTTCCCCGCGCTCCCGTAGTTCAACGGATAGAACAAGGGTTTCCTAAACCTTAGATGTGAGTTCGATTCTCGCCGGGAGTATTTCTTTAAAATAGCCCTCAATCCTCACACGTGTAGGTTGAGGGCTATTTTTGTTGGCACAGGTGGTTATTTTGCGCCGGCTGGAGTCTTGAGCTTGAATGCGCGTTGCACGCTTTTCTCTGCGGTAGGAAAGTCTGCTGGGATCGTGGTAGTGACTTTGCCGCTGGCGGCCCATTCCACACCACGAGTGAATGAAACGATAAATCCAACACCTTCGAATGAGTAGTCATCGTGACCGAGTGTGGTGTGAAAGACGCGGCCCTTGTGGTAATCAAGAACCATGAGGATGGGCTCGTGGCGATCTGTCGGGGCCTTGGGTGTTGCATCTTTGCCGGTGGCGAGAACGGTCATGTTCTGCGCGGGGCCACGGAGTTTGGCGTAGCATTCATCCTTGGAGGTCAGCCAGTTTTTTGGCATGCCCTTGGTGATTGGGTGATCGGCAACGCGCACGGTGATGGGGATTTCATGCTGGGGGCCATGGGAGCCTGCTTTTCCGGCCGAGGTGTCACGGATAAGCTTTCCCTCGTTATTGTAATAAACATACGGGCCATCTTTTTCTGTGCGCCCATCCCAGCCGCCAATACCAATCATTTTGTTATACTCAGCCCATTTTCCGAATGAGTTATCTGCAGCGTGGACGGAAACGAAGCCGCCGCCGTCTTTCATGTATTTTTCGAATGCCTTTTGAGTGGCTTCTGGCCAAGTGGAGGCACCCCAACCGAAATTGGAAATGACGACATTGTAATCGGAGAACTGAGGATTGAAATTAGGATCAGCTTTT
>DPWT01000044.1 GCA_003527555.1 Verrucomicrobiales bacterium
TATTTATGAAGATTTTAAAAAGTTTTAGTAATGTTAGATAAATCCAGTCTATCCAAGGCATAGTAAGGATCAAATTCCCCTTGGTTGGTGGATCTAAAAATTTATTTTCTTCCCAGCCAGCCTTTCATTTCCTGTTTTCTACTCGGCGATTTCCAGCGAGCATCATGATCTATGAAGTTATTGACTATCATCATATACGACAAAAATATTAGGGCAGAAAATCTGCAGCCCGCCACCCATCAACACCAGCTATTTTTTAATGCAAGTTGGGCATTTCACATGATCCTCTGATGTTGAGCATACTTAAATTTGTCTGCCGCCTGTAAGCGCTTTGTGAAGAATTAGGCCAGCATCGCAAGGACCTCATCAGGTGATCTCCCCTGCTCCCGAAGGTTTTTGATGCTGAGAGCATCATCGCGCTTGGCTAGGCGCTTGCCGTTTGTATCCAGAATAAGTCGATGATGGTGGTATCGAGTCTCAGGGAGATTTAATAAATTTTGAAGAATCCGGTGTACATGGGTAGATGGGAGAAGATCCTCACCACGAGTAACATCCGTAATTTCTTGATAGGCATCATCGACTACGACTGCCAGGTGATAAGAAGTGGTGATATCTTTGCGTGCGAGCACAACGTCACCGAGCAAATCGGGATCCACTACTACCTTACCATGCAATTGATCAGTAAAAAATAGACGCTCTGCGATGGGCCGAATGGCAACACTATTGAGACGCCAGCAGTGTGGATCTCCAGCTTCTAGACGCATTGCTTTTTCAGCCAATGATAGATTACGGCAGGTGCCGGGGTAGAGTAAGCTCTCTTTCCCGTGTGGAGCATTGGTCAGCGAATTAATCTCCTGCTGGATTTCTTTTCGTGTGCAGAAACATGGATAAACCGCATTCATCACTTTGAGTTTGTCTAGGGCATCGCTGTATGCGGACAAGCGATCGCACTGGCGCAATGGACTGCCAGTTGACTCAATACCCAACCAATGAAGGTCTTGCTCGATTTCCTCGTAGTATTCCTCCCTGACACGGGTGGTATCGATGTCCTCGAAGCGAAGTAAGAAACGGCCCCCTGATTTTGATGCTACGTCACAGGCGTATTTGGCAGCATAGACATGGCCCAGGTGTAACTGACCTGTGGGTGATGGGGCAAACCGAGTGATCACGAAACAATTCATAAATTCTAGTCGTATATTATCAAACTCCAAAAGTATTAACACAATTTTATTGCAATAGTTGTTTCGTTGCATTAACTAACCCCACTACATGAGTAAGTCCATCATCCTCATCGCATTAACACTCTCAGTGCAGCTGTCTCTGGTAACTGCACAAACTCGTCTCAAAGTCGCCAGTCTTCATCCATTAATTACTGATGTCGCAAGGAATGTGGCGGGACAACACGCAAAAGTTGTGCAACTCATTGATCCGCATGCTGACCCACATCATTTTCAGCCAACGCCAAAAGCTTTACTCAGGGCAAGAGGAGCGCAAATCTACTTAGCGAGCGGTAAGAATCTCGAGTCTTATCTGAACAAGCTCAGAAGCACACTCGGTAAGAGCGCAACTGTAGTCGAAGTGGGTAAGACGATTCCATCACAAACGATCAGTGGCAGAGACAGTATGTATGTCTGTTGTCCGCGGCATTCGAAGGGCTCGATCGATCCTCACTGGTGGCATCGAGTGAGCAACATGCAAAAAGCGGCGCGTGTGATTGCCAAGGAATACTCCAAAATTGATCCTACTAATGCTGCGGCGTATAAAGCGAATGCGGCTAAATATTCTAAGAAGCTATCGTCACTGCATTCATGGGTTAAACGTGAGGTGAGCCGTATTCCGCGTAAAAATCGTATTCTCAGCACAGCCCATGCTGCATTTGGCTATTTCTGCAACGAGTATGGATTTAAGGCTCTCCCTGTGATGGGTGTTACCTCTCAGCAAAGGACAAGTGCCACATATCAAGCAGAAGCTATCCGAGAAATCAGAAAAAATGGTGTCAAAGCGGTCTTCCCAGAGCAACGAGCAAACCCAAAATCACTGAGGGTTATTGCAAAAGAATCGGGTGTAAAACTGGGAGGAACATTGGTTGCCGATGGCGCAGCTAATTATCAACAAATGATGCGTGATAATGTAATCAAAATCGTCGCAGCACTCAGCCAGTAGCTGTGCATTTTATTCGTTCACAAATCACTCGCATTTCACCAAATCTATGAGGGGCCTACCACCTATTCAAGCGCTGTTACTATTGATTATACTCTGTTGCCTCGGCGCTGTCGGTAGTCATTACATCGGCCTTGGAGTAGCTGACACCCCGACAGAAAAACCGTTGGGCCCTGTGACTTCAGATGAAGTCATAGAGGCTGAAGTCGAACTCGTTTTCTCCTCTCCTCCTGAGTCTTACAGTTTGTCTCAACCGCCTGCAATCACTGGAGAACCTGATCAGGTATTGCTTGAATCATCAAACCTTACAGAGAACCCCTGTTATGGTGATGTTAACATCATGGCACACCGCGTATCAACGTATTGGCTGCATGTCCGTTGGCAGAACGAGGCCGCGGAAAACACGCAACATTTCGTACGGATCAATATTTCGCCAAGCTACGGGAAAAGTCGTTCATTCACCTATTTCTCCGGTTCCAAGGAAATCGATGAAACATTTGATTATTCTACAGGAGGGAGCCGAAATGAGTAATTGTAAGCATGTTCATACTGAGGGGCAAACTCACCAATTGCTCGTCAATAATCTCGAAGTTGCCTATCGCACAGATACAGTTCTGAAGGATATCAATTTATCAGCTCATTGCGGTAGCAGCCTCGCTCTTGTTGGTCCAAATGGGGCTGGGAAAAGCACCTTGCTCAAATCGATTGCCGGACTTATAAAGCCGAAAAAGGGGGAAATCACATGGGCAGGTGAGGACAATATGAAGTGCCGCGGAGGCGAGTTTGCCTACCTTCCCCAGAATGAGAAAGTCAACTGGGATTTTCCAATTACGGTACAAGGCGTTGTTGAAATGGGTCGGTATTCCCAGCTTGGGGCATGGGGGAAATTCACAAAAAAAGATGACCTAGCCATTCAGCGGGCACTTGATTTGATGGAGATGAACGGCGAGCTTGCGCAGCGCCAAATCAGCGAATTGTCTGGAGGTCAAAAACAACGGGCATTTATTGCGCGCGCAATCGCTCAAGAGGCTCACGTCTTACTTTTAGATGAGCCGTTTACAGGACTCGATCGTGAGCACACTGCCAACCTTAGCCGACTTTTGCGCAAGCTAACGAAAGAAAGCCGGCTAGTGATCGCCTCACATCATGACATCAACACACTGACCGATACATTTGATCAGATTCTTTTGCTTAATCGCATTGTTATAGCGATGGGTGAATGCCGCGATACTCTGACGGAAGAAAATCTTAACCTCACATTTAAAAACACAAGTCATGTCTGATTTACTACAAATGTTAGACATGCCGTTTTTCCGCAGGGCGCTAGCTGCGGCTGCTCTGATTGGATTTACCAATGGGTTTGTCAGTGGGTTTGTCTTGCTTCGGCGCAGCTCACTCACATTGAGCGCGTTGAGTCATACACTATTGCCTGGCATTGTTGTGGTTGTCCTAATCACTGGTGTTCTGAACCAAGCGGGTGCTTTCACAGGCGCTTTGTTAGCATCATTAATAGTTGGAATCGCATCGATAACGGTCACTCGCTATACGCGGCTCCCACAGAGCACCGCTATTGCCATATTTTACACAGCTGCCGTAGCACTTGGAGTGATATTGATTCCCTATGCACACACCTCTCAGAACCTAGAACAGTGGCTTTTTGGGACTATTCAAACCATGGGAGATACGGATCTAAAGGTATTTTTTGGTATCGCCTGTTTCACGCTGATGAGCTCGACGTTATTCATGAGGCCGCTGTTGCTCACGCTTTTTGAACCCAATGTCGCAGCTGTCCAAGGCGTCAACGTACGGCGGATGAACTACCTGCTCTACACACTGATGATCTTCGCACTCATGGCGAGCTTTCAAGCAGTTGGACCAATTTTATCGATTGGTTTGTTAGTAGCGCCGGGAGCTATTATCTCTCTATTCACTAACAACACAAAGTGGCTGTTCTGGGGCGGGGGTATTATAGGCTGCGTGGCCGCGGTTCTCGCAGTAATTATTTCTATTCCACTCAATATCCCCACCGGTCCCGCCATAGTCTTGGTTTTGGGAACATTATTTCTCCTCGCTTACATTTCTGTGACTAGCCGGAAATTCCACAGCAATACGTCTTCCTGACAATCACTTGCGACAAGCAAGCACACACAACATGAAAATGAAAACCACATACAACATGAAAAAGAAAACCACATACAACATGAAAAATATATCATCAAAGCTCGGCTTACCGGTCATTGCCGCGATGATTTCCTCACTTGCCACGGGAACTTCCCATGGTGAGATAACTCCACTTGATATCCGCCTGGATCCTACATTGCACTTTCGTGCCGTTCATGGAAACACGACTATGCATGATGGCATGGAAGGCCTCGGTGGACACGACCCATCACAAGATAATTTTAATTTTCAAGGGTTCGAAATAGGGACCAGTTTACACATCGGAGAGCACGTCAAAGGTTTTGCAACCGTCAATGTTTACAAACTTGATGGTGACGATTTTGACGCTGAATTCGAGGAAGGGTTTCTCAAACTTGTCAATCTCCCTGGAGGATTTGAACTACGTGGAGGTCGGATGCTTTCCCGTCTTGGTATTCAGAATGCCCGCCACCTTCATGCTTGGGATTTCGCTGATGCCAACCTGATGAATGTGAGGTTCCTCGGCGAAGAAGGCTTTGCCGTTGACGGCACCGAAATCACTTGGCTAGCTCCCACACCTTGGGAAGATGCATTGAGTATTGGATTCGGATCAGCTGTTGCTCATGATCACGAACACGGCGAGGATGGTGATGATGACGATGGTGGCGATGAAGATCACGGACACGGTGAAGAAGCCGAGATGGCACGCCCTGAAAAAAATATCGTGGCGATCCGCTATCAGGCTCTTTTCGGTCCAAGTGATTTCCATCGCTTCCGTGCTGGTGGCAGCTTCCTGACTGGAGACAACGGCTTTGACAAAACCACACGTATCTATGGTGCTGACTTCACCTACACGTGGCGTGAGAAAGGATTAGAGTCTGGCGGCAAACAATTCCGCTGGCGCAACGAGTGGTTGATGCGGGACGTAGATACAGATGAAGGTGGATTTAAGGATAACGGCTACTCAACCGCTCTTCTTTATGAATTCATCGAGGGCTGGGAAGCAGGACTGCGATATGATTATATCGAAGGAGTCAGTGACCCTATGCTTGCTGAACGCCGCCGCATTTCTCCATCCATCACGAAGCACTTCGACTTTGGTAACGATCTTCGAGCTCTAGTTCGTCTACAATACAACCATGACGATATTGATGGTCATGAAAATGAGGACAGCGTCTGGCTTCAATTCGGATTTGATTGGGGTCCCGGCGAAGTACGTTAAATAATATTCATTGTTTATGACTTATCTAAGATAAGATGAGTCACTGGATATAACGGGGTGGAACTTTATGTTCCACCCCGTTTTTATGTTTACCCGTGATATATTCACCTCAGATACATCACATCTGGCGGTAACAAGCGCTCCGTAATATTCGCCAGACCACCTACAAGATAATACGACTTTATATCACTTTTTGTGATAGCACGCTATTTCATCTCAATTGATGATATGATCATGCGCAATAGCTAGTATTATGCTTCCGCATCATCAATCAAAACACCGGAATGATTACCCAATCTTTCTGTAATTTATGATTGAGTGGGAACAAAACGATGTGCATTAGCCATGAGTATAATATGAAAATCATTGCGCACGTCAGAACCTGTTATGGTGAAAAATTTGGGGTTCCTCGGCAGGCAGGGCTTGTCGCTAAAGCATGGGGGGAGCTTGTTTTTGAACCTGATTTTAGAAATACAGATGCACTACGCGGCTTGGATGGGTTTTCTCATGTCTGGCTAGTATTTGTTTTTCATCAAGCTATCAGAGATGCATGGAAACCGACCGTTCGCCCACCTCGCCTGGGTGGTAATGATAAAGTCGGTGTTTTTGCCAGTAGATCTCCTTTTAGGCCGAATCCAATTGGGCTTTCATGTGTAAAACTCGAACAAATTGATTACTCATGTGAAGAAAACCCTACTTTGAAATTAAGTGGTGTGGACCTCGTTGATGACACCCCAGTATTAGACATCAAACCCTACATTCCTTATGCGGATTGTTTGTCAGATGCTAAACATGGTTTTGCACAGGGTGCGCCGAGATTATCAAAAATTACATGGGCAGACGATGCCAGCGCCGAGCTAACAGAATCCACCAGACAATTGATCACCGAAACACTGGCATGTGATCCTCGGCCCGCCTATCAGCAAGATGATCCTGAACGTGAGTATGGCTGCCTAATCGATGGGTATAATGTGCGCTGGTTGGCTAACGAGAGAGGCATCAAAATTCTCAGCTGCTCACTCGTGAGAAAAACCTGAAAATTTGCCCTATTTGCCAATAAGCATCTTTACACCAAAAACCAATAACACGACGCCAAAGATACGTGTTAGGTGCTGGTTACTGAGCTTTAGCATAAGATCAGTGCCAAACCATGCTGCAAGTGCAGCTGCAGTGGCAGCAAGGACGACGACTTTCCAATCGATCAACCCAGGCTGCCGAGAGTTATTTAAGGTGGCGATGGCAGCGATCACAACAATCACAGCAAGCGAGGTGGCAACTGCTTTTTTTTGCTCAAAACCCAGTGCGGCGACAAATGCTGGGACCATAACAATCCCCCCACCTACACCACACAGCGCACCTAACAAGCCAGCGGAAATACCAATGATAATACAAATGGCGAGCGTCTTCATGCGGCGCAAATATTAACGACTAGGCGGTGCAAAACTACACGGTGATCTAGTGCAGTCGTCACCAATGTGCGGTCCGCATCCAAGCAAGAGGACATGGCATCGCGCAACTTACCGGCACCAAATCCCATGGCATTACGACTGGCAAGAAACATCGGGTAAGCATTTACACCACCGGCTTTTTTCTGTGGTAGCCATGCGCGTTCGGCTTCGGGCAGGGAATCAAGCGCACCCGCGTAAGATTGGTAGTTTCCACTCGGTAGGCTACGACCTTCGCTGACAGCGCATGCCATAAACAAATTCCTCACCGTTGGGATGATCGAGGCACGCAAAATACCCACAGCACTCTCCTTGCGGGCGAGTTGCTGGTCGATCAATTTAATCGCGCGCGATGCATTACGTTTCTGCAATGCGTTCCCAATTTCAAAAACAACCCCCGCACGGCTCAGTGGCACTAACAGCCGCACATCCTCCTCATTGACCTCGCGGCGATCACCGAGGTAAATATCAATCTTTTCGAGCTCGCTATTTATCTGCCTAGTATCTTCTCCAGCGAGCATCACAAATAGATCAAGCGCCTCACGATTAAACTGCAGCCCACGCTCTGTGGCTTTTTTACTAACAATCGAAGCCACCTGCTCCTGCCAACCGTCGCGTGAGACATCCGGCTTATCAAAGCTCTGCACACTCGCCTCTTTATTGAGAAATTTATAAAAAGCACGCCGCTTATCGAGTCCAGTCGCGCTGATGATGAAGTGAATGTCGTTCGGCAGCCCCTGCTGCAAGCACTCTAACAATGCAGCCACAGCATTCTGCGTTAACTCCGCATCACTAGTGCGGTCACTCGCGAGAAAATTAGCACGTTTAAGCCAAACAGTCTTGCCGCCACCGAAAAACGGTAGCGTCTGGAGCGACTGAATAACCTGCCCACATGCCGTATTCGCCTCGTCCGCATTTGCTACCGTGCCGTCAATCACCTCTTGGGAAAAATCATCACCCCCCTCGGGCTTGAGTTTGTTATATAGCTTTAGCGCCTCCTCGGAGACGGTGCCTTCATCGCTCCCGGTAATGACATGGATCTGGCTCACACCAGTAAGATGCAGGAAGAGTAAGGGTAGAAGCAAGACAGAATTACCACTGCTATCTTAGCTTTGAAGATTTGTATTGGACTCCCGTTTGCTTAGCCCAGTTTTCCCACTGAGTCATTAGCCTATTAGCCACCTCCGGTTTGACCTTGCTAAGATCATTCATCTCAGTGCGATCTACCGCCATGTCGTAGAGTTCCCAGTTTTTCACACGAGCATCCCAGACTAGCTTCCAATTACCTTCTCTGACTGCCCGACTGCCGGCAAAAGCCCAGCAGAGTGATTGATCACGTTTGATGGTCTTGGCTGGTGATTTGAATACCTCCAATAAACTCATTCCCTCAACTGGAATAACCTCCCTGCCATTATACTTTTTTGGATAGGCAGTTCCACTCATTTCCAGAAATGTTGGAAAAAAATCAATGACGTGCCCAACCTGGTCGGTAAACGTGTTTTTCGGAACGACTCCGGGCCAATGCGCAATCAATGGAGTGGCAATCCCGCCTTCATGCATACGTGATTTATACCTACGAAATGGAGCGTTCTGGGCATGCGCCCAACTCGGGCCCACGTGCGAGTAATACTCTTTGGGGCCTGGAATGTGGGCCGTGTTGTTTTCACCACCCGGTGATTCAGCGCAACTCCCGTTGTCAGACAAAAATAAAACCAGTGTGTTATCATTAACACCAGCATCCTTGAGAGCCTGCATGATTCGGCCGATTCCTTGATCCACACAGTCGATCATCGCAGCGTATACCTCCATGCGCTGGTTCTGCCAGCCCTTGTTCTTGGCCTGAGCCCAAGGGTTCGCCTCCGGATCACGTGGTGGCAGCTTCCACTTTGGGTCGATAAGCCCTATATCAACGGCTTTCGCATAGCGACGTTTCTGCAGCTCGTCCCAACCCATGGAAAATTTACCCTTATACTTCGCTATATCTTTGGGTTTTGCATGGATCGGATAGTGTGGCGCAGTGTAAGGTATGTATACGAGAAAAGGATCACCTGAACTAGCAAAGTCCTTGATCATTTTTACCGCCTCATCAGTAAAGGCATCAGTCGTGTAAAAGTTATCAGGAAACTTAGTGATCCTTTTGTCATTCTCTCCATAGAAGCGGACACGCCCACCCTTGAATTTCGGGTCAGGCTGTGCAGGATCAAAAAAATTACAGGCACCGTCCCATAACCCGTATGACTGATCAAAGCCGCGGTCATAGGGACGATGAGGAGCACGACTGCCATTGTGCCACTTGCCGCTGATTCCCGTCTTATAACCAGCCAGTTTCATTCCTTCTCCAAGAGTAACCATACCATCGTTGAGCAGCTCGATTCCACGGCCACCATTGCGCGGATAAAGACCCGTGAGAAGCGAGGCACGTGTCGTGGTACACTTGGCATTGTTATAAAACTGCCGAAATCGTAGACCTTCAGACGCTAACCTATTAAGGTGAGGCGTCTGGATGATTTCCGCACCATAGGGGCCAATGTCCGACCAACCCATGTCGTCGACCATAATAAGAACAATATTCGGTTTGTTGGCTGCCTGTGCGAAAGTAGCCATACAAAATACCATAAAAAGATTGATTAACTTCATGTTAAAAAATGTGTTTTTTGAAAGAAACGCTAACTATTTATCACGAGAGTGCTTCATCCTCTCAAATCTAGATCCGGTAAAGCAAGGATAGAAACAGAGCTTTTGAGCGATGAAAATTCACATTGTGACGGCCAGTTCATTGCGAACACAAGAATAGACATTATATACATCGGAAGTGCCTTGCCTAAGCTTAAAAAGATAGCATTTTTGGTTTCAAAACCCAAAAAACGGTCCGCTACTG
>DPWT01000148.1 GCA_003527555.1 Verrucomicrobiales bacterium
GTCATCTTTGTCAGTATCGATATCAATTACCTCTCGCAACTTACTATTTTCTCTCTTGCCAAAAAATGCTGAAAGATCGAACCCAAAATAACGCGCACAGGCCAATAATACTGCAGCAGCTGTCACTTCATCAAGATTACCGATGAAGGGCAAATTATCAGGGAGTAATTCGATGATACCTGCCGTAGGATTGATGAGGTAGATTACACTGATGATTGCCGTCATCACTACCAAAATATTTTTCATATGGCTATTGTATGCCTAATTGAGCCACACGTAAATATAGAATAACACGCCTCAGAAAATGACGATAATGAGTGGTATGTAAGCTAGTCAAGTGTGCGGAGGAACCACCCTCAGCACACTTCCTAAGCTTTACTTCTCACCTAGATCCTTCGCTTTTTTCGCTGCTTTTTTTGTCGCTTTTTTTGCTGCAGCGTCTGCCTGAGTTGCATCATCTAAGATGGATTTCTTTTTGCTCTTCTTGGCAGGCTTCATCTCAGCGTGCATATCATCCTCGTCTACCAATGGCGCTGTTCCGAGAATAAATGCGAGATCATCCATTGCCAAACTGGTAGCAAATCCCTCGTCACCGAGAACATTGGTAACAAGCTGAGTTTTCTGGTGTTGCAGAATACGGATTTTCTCTTCCACCGTCTCACGTGTCAGCAAGCGGTAAGCGATCACCTTGTTCTTCTGTCCAATACGGTGAGTTCGGTCGATAGCCTGATTCTCCACAGCGGGGTTCCACCATGGATCATAAAGAATAACGTAGGATGCAGATGTTAAGTTCAGTCCAGCACCACCAGCCTTAAGTGAAAGCATGAATACTGATGCATCCTTCGTGGTCTGGAAACTTTCAATCACACCCTTACGGTCTTTGGTCTGACCTGTGAGATAGTGGAATGGCCGACTCTCCACCTCCAGGCGCGCTTTGATGATGTCGAGCATTGAAACAAACTGAGAAAAGACGAGCACCTTGTGACCCTCTTCACGCAACTGATCCAATAAATAGAACAGGGCGTTCATTTTTGCAGACTCATCCTTAAGGAATTTGGGATCGATCAGACCTGGGTGACAACAAATCTGCCGCAAACGCATCAAGCCTTGAAGTATGGCAAATGAATTTTTCTTCACTGCTTCGTCCGATTCAAATCCTAACAATGCTTTTTGAATGCGCTTCAGCTCAGCCTTGTAGAGCTCGTCCTGAACGCCCTCCATTTCCGCAAAGACCTCTTCTTCGGTCCGTGGCGGCAGGTCTTTAGCAACCTGTAATTTGGTCCGACGGAGTAGGAATGGGCGCAAACGCGACGCCAATCTACTCTGCGCACCAGGATCCTTACGCTTATCAAAACGCTTCTTAAAATATGCACGACTTCCCAATACACCGGGCATTGCAAACGCCATGAGTGACCACATGTCCATGAGGCGGTTTTCGATTGGTGTACCGGTGAGCACTAGGCGGTTCTGACAGTTAAGATCACGTGCCGCCTTGGCAGCCTTAGAATCTGGGTTCTTAATCTGTTGTCCCTCATCGAGAATGGCGGTGAGCCATTTAATTTTGGCAAGTTCTTCACCACACAAACGAAGTTGAGCATAGTTCAGAACAAACATATCCACTTCACTTTCGATCGTTGGGATATGCAGATCATCACGTGTGCGTAGAACTTTGACTCTGAGTTCAGGCGCAAATTTTTCTGTTTCCGACTGCCAAACGTCGATCACAGACTTGGGGCAAACCACCAAAGATGGCGCCACATTGTCCATGCCACCACGTTCTTTCGCCTCCTCCTCGCGCAGCCAAAGCAGGTAGGTGATCGATTGAATCGTTTTACCCAAGCCCATATCGTCGGCAAGCAATCCTCCGAATCTGTTGGTCGCAAGATAAGCAAGAAAACGGAAACCGTCCACTTGGTATGGGCGTAATGTGGCATTGAGCCCTTTCGGCACAGGCGCTTTAACTTCAAGCTGAATGTCTCGTGCGCGGTCTTTGATACGTTTCCATGCCTTCGGATCAAACACTTCGGCGGCTTTTGGATCAGCCAATTGCAGTGCGTGCATCCGATGCGTCTCGCCAGTTAGATCAAATGGATCAAGCCCCAGACGAGTAACGGCATCTCGTTGATCGGCATCAAGCTTGATTTCAAGACGCATCCACCCACCATCATCCATTCTGACATATCCACCACGCGCAGCAACAAGCGAGCGAATTTGGGCATTAGAAAGAGTAACGCCCTCAACATCAATCACGATACGCAAGTCAAACCAATCGATGTCTTGATTAACTACTTCAAAGCGAATAGCAGCGGTCACCGGGTCAGCGAGCAAAGTCAGAAGCTTGCCATCCATCTGTGTAACAACGGACTCCGGCAAATTTTTAGCCCACTCAGAAAATTTTTCAGGGAAGAGTTTAGTGATTCGTGATTTAAAGGCATCGAGTTTCTCATCATACGTCAGTCCCATTTCAGCGAGAAGAGATGGCACTGGGTAGAGAGCCTCACGGGCAAACCTCAAGAGCTGTTTGCCTTTGACAGGCTTTTGCTCAACTAGCTCCCATTCGTCTTTGATACGTTTTTCTTCGCGACGCTCCTGTTTTTCAAGCGCTCGCACATCAATAACGAGGTGTTCTGTTTCGGCAGCGGTCAACCCCTGCTCAATCTTCATCTTGAGACGTGGGTAAAGATCTAGATCGGTCACACGCTTGCGCAAGGACTGCGGCAAACTAGCACCGATTTTTCTCAAAAACTCAACACCCTCCAAACTGTCAATCACGTCTTTCGGTATCAAGTATCTGGGCTGAATCTCCGTTTCAGATAACCAACGCGGCGGTCCCGGGAAAATGGTCTCATCGGATTGGTAGAGAACCTCACGACCAGGAAGTAGCCGCACCGAGTGGGTGACGTGCTCGCCAGAAGATGTCACTAGCTGGAGAGCAAAATTGTTAGGTGAGTATGGATCGTCTTCACAAATCCATTTAAGAGCGCTCTCTACAACCTTAAACTCACGCTCATCCAGATTCACCACGTATCCCTTCAGCGCAGGCTGACGGAAGATGCGGTTCATGAACTGGCAAGGATCCTCTTGATCCAAATCAAAGCGTGTCTCACCCTCTTTTTGATAGAAAGAAAGAAATTGCTCCCAGAGCAACTGGCTGGCTGCGTCCATGCGAAGAGCTGCATCCTCGAACAAAGCAACAAAGCGCTCGACATCGTTTTTTTCACGTAACGGCGACCAATCACCATTACTCTCTTTGAACTCGACCCTTGCCTCGTTTATGGTGGAGAGCAGACGAAATTCAACAATGACAGGTTTATCAATGGGCGGGCGCTCGTTGACACTTTCAATGCGGTCATACCATGCAGCGACTTCACGCTCACGCTCCCACTCATGCATTTTCTTTTGAACTCCGCTGAGATCGGTTACTGCATCGAGAAAGCCAGCATAGGGCAACTTCTTTTTGTAAAATGCATAGGCGATGTAATTCCAAAACTCTAAGATATCACCGGGAGGTATTGGCCACAACTCAAGGGGTTCGTAACTGACGATTTCCCATCGCGGATTAAGCCTTACTAAGTCGTGATCATGAATTTCACCTTCAATCACATAACGGCGGTACCGCTTTTCCAGTTTACCAACAAACTCAGCCTCTTTGTCATCTAGTTCACGCCCGAGTTTTTCCTCGATGATGTCAATGATCGGTGTGTCATCAAACTCATTTGGGCTCTCTGGCAAATCTTCACCGCGATGCATGCGCTCAACCATCGTTGCATACATACATGCGCCTGCAACAATATCATCTTCAGCAGTAGAGCTTCCAAACCAACGATTTCCCTGCAATCTCAAGCTGGTGCGATACGTCCCCGTGGAATCCTCCACACGCCCCTGAATGAAGAGATGGTTCCCGAAAATCTGGGTTACTGCTCCCTCTTGCTGCAATGATTCGCCGCGATCACGCGCTTTTTCAGGAAAACTATTGAGAAAGTTAAGTGTAGCTCTGTCTGGATTCATTCCCTTATTAAATGTCTGGTTGGTATTTTGCCTGACAACTCAGGCTTCCCATCGGCATGTGGCTGGCATTTTTTTAAGACCTGACACACACATGACTGGATCGGCTTCAGCAAAAACAATACCTCGCTAAAATGACCCAGCCACTTGGAGAAAGCATTGTATGCTTGTTTTACAATTTTATGCAATAAAAAGCAGAGAAAACCTGCATATTAATACTCGCGGCATCAGGGCCTTGCCTGATCCGTCACCCATCCCAGATACCCAGCATCTCCGTCAGCCACAGGCAGAGCAACTATCTCTGGTTGATCGTAAGGATGAAGCTTTTTCAACTCTCCACTCAATTGCGCAAATGCAATCCTAGCAGTCTTAAAAACTGCAAGCACCTCAGTTTCGTTATGCACTTTGCCCTCCCACCGATAAATCGACTCCACACCTGGCAACAAATTTACGCATGCTGCGTATTGCATTGCCACCAAATGTGTGCCAATCTGTCGCGCCTTCTCCGCATTAGGGAAGGTGCAAAAAACCAATAGCACCTCAGTCATGCAAATGATGCTAAGGAAAAGGAACACACTCTGCAATGAAATCCGGATTTCTAGACAAACTTATAGAACGGCTCGATCAAATAGATCCTGAAGAGGTGCAGCGACTGGTCATGCAACTGGTGCGTGAAAAAGGCTTCCTCGAAAGCGTCTTTGAGGCACTGCAAGAAGGTGTGCTAATTCTCGATCCCGAAGGCCAAATCACCTACGTGAACCACTCAGCATCTAGAATTTTTGGCCTAGACTCAACAAAATGCATTGGCCAGAATTTATCGCGCACAATTCGAGGATTCGACTGGAATAAACTTGCTAACCCCGGACACATCGTCAGTCGCGACCTTGAGATTCTATACCCAGAACAGCGTTCCCTCAATTTTTACCTCTCACCCATACGAGGCGAGGTAGAGGCAGATGATCATCTGCTCGGGTATGTTCTGCTGGTGCGCGATATTACCCGTTCGCGCAAGCAAGCAGAGGAAAATGTCGAAAGTGAAAAACTCAACGCCCTAACATTGCTCGCAGCGGGCGTGGCTCACGAGATCGGAAACCCACTGAACTCGATGGACATCCATCTTCAGTTATTAGAGAGAAAGCTCAATAAGCTCCCAGAAGCAGAACACGCAGACCTAGCCAAGCACCTAACAACAGCGCAGTCAGAAATTCGTCGGCTCGATACAATCCTGAAACAGTTCCTTGAGGCAATCAGGCCCACACAACCTCAACGCGACCAACTAAATATACACGATCTACTCAAAGACACCTTAGAACTATTGGAACCCGAACTGAAGGAGCGCGGAGTTCAAATATCAATGAATCTCTCGGAGCATATGCCAATCCTGCCGATGGATTGCACGCAGATTAAACAAGCACTCTACAATTTAATCAAAAATGCGTTTCAATCGCTACCTGCTGACGGCGGTCTGATCGATATCAATTCACACTGCTCAGATTACGACATAGAGATCACAATACGCGACCACGGCTCAGGGATCTCCCCTGAAGTGATGGGATCTATCTTTGAACCATACCACAGCACCAAAAAATCCGGCACAGGCCTCGGATTAATGATTGTCCGGCGCATCATTCGTGAACACGGCGGGGAGATTGAATTAGAAAGCAAAGAAGGAGAAGGTAGCACTGTCACCATCTCACTGCCTCGCCATGATCAAAACGTCAGGCTCTTGGAAAATAGCCCATCCTCCGTGATTGATCTGGAACCAACAAACACCCATTCATGAATCTGGCCACATTACTCATCGTCGATGACGAGAAATCAACTCGCGACGGCCTGCGCATGGCACTAGAAGATCACTTCGATTGTTACGTAGCCTCGGGTATAAAAGAAGCGATGGCCGTTCTGAAATCAGAGCCAATCAGCATCTTACTCACTGACCTGCGGCTCTCAGGCGAGAGCGGTATGGATTTGTTAGACCAAGCACTCACGCTCCCCCAGCCCCCTGTATCGATTATGATGACAGCCTACGGGTCAGTTGACACCGCCGTTGAGGCAATGCGCCGTGGTGCATGGAATTTTGTCACTAAACCACTCAACCTAGATGAAGTAGAGTTGCTTTTAAAGCGCGGGCTTAAAACCCGCGCGCTCGAAAACGACAAAGCGCGACTTGAAAAAGAAAACCAAGACCTCAGGGTTAAGTCTGGCTCATCCAAACATGGACTGGAACGCCTGATCGGCAAATCCGCCGCAATGGAAAAAGTAGGTGAGCTAGTCACACAAGTGGCACCGACAAGAGCAACGATACTCATTGAGGGCGAGAGCGGCACCGGCAAAGAACTGGTTGCTCATGCCATCCACCACTTGAGTGGTCGACCAGCTGATAAACT
>DPWT01000234.1 GCA_003527555.1 Verrucomicrobiales bacterium
TATGTTTATATGCTCCGCAGTATAAGTCATCCTACCCAACGCTACGTAGGTTTTACCGAGGATTTGAAAACTCGTCTGCAAGATCACAATGACGGGAAGAATGTGTCGACCAAGCCCTGCAAGCCATGGAGCCTAGAGACTTATCTAGCTTTTTCATCCAAGAAGCAGGCATTGGCTTTTGAGTCCTACCTAAAAACTGGCTCTGGATTTGCTTTTGCGAACAAGCGGCTGTGGACATGATATTGCTCTGAGCTATCTGAATACATACCGCTTTTCCTTCAACGCGACGTTTGGTGGTGTCTTTTTTTCTTCAAACCAATCGTATCCTTCTTTGAGATTAGTCCAGAATGCATGCCAGCGATGTCTTTTCGCGTGATTCATACGTGTGGCGGACATGCGGAATGGGAAGACGTGGATTCGAAAAAAAGGCTGCCCGTTTGTCAAAGCTTGGCAGCAGAGGGTGTAGATTTCTTCGATGCCCGGATCTGTCATTGCAAAACACCCGGCAGACACACGATTGCCGTGAACCATGATGAATGAGCCATTGTAGGCATGCGCTCGGTCGTAGCTGTTGGGATAGCCAATGTTGAATGCCAGATGAAATTTACTGTCTGGTTTCATCTGCGATTTGGCGACGTAGTAAAACCCCTCGGGTGCTTGTAAATCTCCCTCTGCGAGCTTGGGCCCAAGTTTGCCGGACATGGCAGCTACTTTCCATGTTTTGAAGAGCTTGAATTTTTTGGTCTTGGTATCTTCCATCCAGATTTCCAGTTCATGTGATTCCTTAAAGATGCGGATGAATACAGGTGACCCAAGTTTCAGCCCTTTTTCAGCGAGCTCTTTGTTCATGCGCGGGGTCATTCGGCAGATGACATCCTTTTCCCGGAGATGCCCTCGGGAGTAATCTTTATCACTGAGCGTGCTTTGGTGATCGGGGGAGTGCATGACGGGGGAGTGCTTCGAGCCATACAATGAGATAGCACCCAGAACGGAGGCTATAAAAAGTGTTGTGATGATGGCGGATTTTTGGAGCAAAATGTGTCAGAGTTTAGATTTCAGTGTTCAGATACTCATGATTTGGCTATGCTTTTCTCGTAACGACGACAGTAGTTTTGAGCTTTGTGATACGTCACATTTTAGCAAGCATGTTGTCATATTGCCAGATGTTTCAAGGATATGATGGTTAATGGATGATTGAGTCAGATAATCTGGCTCAAGTGTCGATAAGTTATCAGAAATTAACAAACCACAGCACATAATAATGCACACGATAGGAATTATAGGAGGCAGCGGACTCTATGCAATGGAAGGATTCGAGCAGTCCGATGAGAGAGTGATCGTTACTCCTTTTGGAAAACCATCGGATGCTCTGATCGGGGGCGAGATTTCTGGTCGGCAAGTTTGGTTTCTTCCTCGCCATGGCCGTGGGCACACGGTGATGCCACATGAGATCAATCACCGGGCAAACATCTGGGCGATGCGAAGTCTTGGCGTGCGCTGGCTGATCTGCGTCACGGCAGTGGGAAGCTTAAAGGAAGATTATCCTCCAAGACAGATTGTTTTGCCTGACCAGTTTTATGATCGCACCAGTCGGCGTGAGCAGCACACATTTTTTGGTGGAGGAATTGCAGCGCATGTGGGCTTCGGAGATCCAATTAGTTCTGGTTTGCGTGCCATTCTGAAGGATGCAGCAAAGGAAGAAAACTGCATTGTTCATAATGGTGGTACGTATGTGAATATGGACGGTCCTGCATTTTCCACTCGGGCGGAAAGTGAGGCATACCGTAGCCTGGGGTTTGATGTTATTGGCATGACAAACCTACCTGAGGCGAAGCTCGCCCGTGAAGCTGAGATTGCCTTAGCTACGCTCTGTATGGTGACAGATTACGATTGTTGGCATGAGTCCGAGAGGGATGTCAGTGTTGAGGCAGTTATTGAGAATCTGCATGCGAATGCAGCAAATGCGCAAAGAATCGTGGCTAGAGCGGTTGGTCAGGTGCCAATAGATCCTTACTGGCCTGAGCATGATGCTCTCGCAACAGCACTAATGACGGCTAGAAAAGACTGGCCTGAAGATACGATGCAAAAGCTGAGCCCGATCCTTGGGAAATACATTTAAGTCAATTGCTGCTGGTCTGTTTTTCTTGGCATTACGATTGAATGGTGTATTTTCCAATTGTGTCTCGAAAAACGATCATTTCTATTGTTGCCTTGTTGTTTATCGCTTTTGTGGGTGGAGCGGGAGCCATTTGGGCTTATAAAAAATATAAGAACAAGCAGAACCAAGAATTTCGTTTTCAAGGAAAGCTCGGAACGGCCAACGCAAGCTTCGATGAAGCAGCCTTTAAGGCAGTCATTTTAGACGACTCTGCGATGGAAGCTGTCGTCAAAAAGCACCAGCTTGTCAGTGTGTGGGGCGTCTCGGGTGTTGACGCTGCAAAGACCATCCTCCAGCAAAAATTTTCCGTCAAGGTGAGTGAGGGCAGTGTTAATGTCACTTATCAGGACAAGGATAAGGTTCTTGCTAAGGCTGTTCTCGAAACCATCGTAAATAATTATTTCGATAATGTCAGGAGTGAGGGGCTGCATCGCCCGCCATCTGGATAACGCGAATCACGATTAATGATTAGCAGTTTTTGATGACATGATCATGATCGTAACGTACTTTTGGCAGCTCCGCATACTTGTCGTCCATGCTTCGATATCCCATGGCGCATCCCACAGAGGTGGAAAATCCGCTACCTTCTAAACCGAGCAAACGGTTATATTCGTCAGCTACAATTCCTTCCATTGGGCATGCATCCACACCTATTACGGCTGCTGCTGCCATTAACTGACCGAGAGCGATATAGACTTGGTTTTTGGACCATGCTGAGATTTCTTCAGCTGACATTTTAGCAAAAAATCCAGTCATCATTCCTGCATACCCTTCCAGTGTGTCGCGGCTTACGTTGCGGACTTTACATAGTTGATCCAACCAAGCATCTACGTCGGCAGGAGTCATGTTGTCTTTAGCACAAAGAACTACCATGTGTGAGCAATCGGTCACTTGGCGTTGATGCCATGAATGCTCTAGCAGCGATTCTTTAGTGGACTGATCTGTGACGCTGATGAATTTCCAGGGTTGGAGCCCGAAAGATGATGGGGTCAGTACGAGGCTCTCCTCAATTTTGTCCCATACCTTTGATGAGATTTTTTGTTGAGGGTCAAAATCCTTGGTTGCATAGCGCCATTCTAGGCGCGCGATTAGTTGCTGTGGTGATAATATGTCCATAGTGAAAATTGTATATTTTTATGTAATCGAGGCTTACTCGCTATCTACTGTGAGAGGCATACTGACTGATGGGAAATTTTTCAGAGTGAAGTTTAACATCAGTCCGATTTCGTCTTGGTCGTCATTGTTATCTCTTATCAAGAGCCCGAGAGACGCGGTCCAGCTGTCAAAATCGTGATACACAGAATATTGCTGAACAGCCAGCGTGCCATTATCTAGCTCCCAGCGTTGGTAAAAACCAAGTCCCCATGATTCGCTGATTCTGCAGTAGGCACGCGTTGTGATTTGGTTGCTATCCTCAAGAATTGGATGATTGTTGAGTTGGCGATATCCGAAGGTCAGCTCTAAGGCATCAGAGGGCATAAATTTGATGTTTCCTGCGAACTCTCGGAAATCAGAATTACTACTGGCGATAGGGAACTGAGTTTCGAGTTCAAGTTGCATCCATGGAAGAGGAGACCAAGTAATATCGTTGTAGAGGTTTGAAACGTTACGGTCGAATTCTGGATCATTTAGGAAAAGGTCTGTGTAAGTATCCATAACCAGCCACTGGTGCGTATCGCCGTCACGCTTCGTCATTAAGTGGTTACGGGCACCAAAACGAATGATTGACCAATCCATTAAGTCATCGGTAGCAGTGAAGTGCCCAGCTTCGAGTGGTCGCGGCCGTGTTGAGGCTGTGAGGGTTTCTATTCCCGAGAATGATGAATCTAGATCATTGGTGGAGAGCTGAGAAAAATTGATATAGGGTTGAAAAACATGCAGTAGCCCCTCGACTCCCCATTTCTTATTTACCACTTCTGGATAGGCTCGAGAAAATTTCATCGAGGTGTCTACTCCTGCAGAAAAATATGTTCGGTCGAAATTGCTGGATCCATCCATATTTGAATAGCGTGTGTGACCAAATCCCGCACGCGGTACAACTACAATTTTACTGCCTGCATTTAAAGGTGCAGTAAATTCATGGAAAGTATGAAAGCGGGTGTAGCCGCGGTCGGCAAGCAAACCCATGATTTCTGTTTTACGTGGGTGCAGGGCAGGGAGTAATGCAGCTTCCGCGCGCAGGTTATTCTTTTCAAAATCTGCCAGATATTCGTCATAGACTCCCCAAGAGGTGCTACCTTCATGAAGGATTTGGGAGCCAAAGATTGGCCGTTTTACTTGATCAATAAAAAGCTCTGGCAGGCGTGTGTCAGTTTGATGAAAATCATTGAGTCTGAGGCGTGTAAAGATACCCGCTAAGAAACTTGGGTGACGGTGAAATATACCCACTTCATTATTTGGATTAGGATCAATTTTGAAGGTGCCGGGTTCGAAGTCTTCTAGGAAAAACCGATCACTCAAGGCGGTGATATCAAAGTCCAGATATGTGCGTTGTTCACCTTGTTCTCGCAGATAGGCACGATGCTTGAGTTCAAGTTTCCAGCGATCTTCATTTACGTATCCTCTAGGTTCGGCAGAGCGCTCAAGTGAGGAATCCATGTCATTGAGGTAATAAAACTTGAGCCAGCCGAGATTGGGATTGTCATCCAGGCGCATATCGAACAGATCCACACCAAC
>DPWT01000069.1 GCA_003527555.1 Verrucomicrobiales bacterium
TAGTAGTTTATCATAATCGGTCAAAAAGACAATTCACATCTGGATGCCTTATGCTTTACCTCTCTGTCGAATACATGTGGCAATCTACCTTGCTTTTTTGCACGATTATGACATTAACGGCGTGCGGCAATCGGCTGCTGTTATGAAAATCATCATTGTAGGAGCTGGGGAAATTGGGCGTCACCTTGCGGTTTCGTTGGCGCGTGAATCTCATAGTATTGTAGTTATTGAGTATGATACTAAGGTAGCAGAAGAGCTTGAACAGCAAATTGATGGACGTGTATTGACTGGCAATGGAGCCACGGCAAATTTGCTAATTGAAGCGGGTGTTGCAGAGTGTGAGCTGTTTCTTGCGCTTACCAGTGACAGCACAGTGAACCTGATGGCGGCGTCGATGGCTAAAAAATTCGAGGCGCAGAAAGTAATTGCTCGAGTCCACCCGGGCTTGCAGCGTGAAGAGTGGCTGTTTGATTACCGCGGGCATTTTGGGATCGACCATATTTTCAGCTCTGAGCGATTGAGTGCTATTGAGTTGTCAAAATTTGTGCGAAATCCAGACTCGCTGATGGTGGAGGAGATTGCGCGTGGCCGTATTGAGGTGCAGCAAGTTCGTGTTAGTAAGCATAGTGATGCGATTGGTAAAAAGCTTAAGGATCTAAAAGCTCCTGAGCGAACTCGGGTGGCGGCGATCACGCGAGGCGGCGAGCATTTTGTTCCGTCTGCAGAAGACGCCATGGCGGCGGGGGACATTGTGACGATTTTTGGTGATCCTAACAGACTTAGAAAACTTGCTATGCGACTACAAAAGGGCAGCGGACACGAGGAGGCGCTTCGTGTTGTTGTCTTCGGTGGCGGTGAATATGGATTTTCGCTCGCGCAGATGTTAGAAGGCTTCAACTGCAAAGTTAGAATTCTTGAGATAGACCCTAAACGGGCTCAAGAGCTAACAGGATTACTCTCTGATACAACAGTGCTGCATGCAGATGGCACCGTGCTATCAGAGTTGGAGGAAGAACAGGTAGGTGAAGCAGATTTTTTCATAGCCACAAGTGGAAGCGATGAGGACAATGTGATGACTTGTTTGCAGGCAAATAACCTAGGGTCAAAGAACTGCCTGACACTTATCCATCGCGCTGATTACGCTGATGCTATTAGTGCTAGCGGGCGGCACTTTGGAGTTCTAGCTGCTGTTAGTCCACGAGAGGCAACACGCCGCGAACTGGAGCGATTCTTAACATCGGATCGTTTTCATACAGTAAAGAAAATGGGAGCTGGCGAAGTAATTGAGACAGTGGTCTCAAGCGGCTCAATTGCTGCTGAACATATGGTCAGTGAGATTGAGTGGCCAGAGGGTTGTATCTTAGTCGCACGCATGCGTGGGTTGCAGGCAATTGTTCCCGGTCCTGAAGATACATTGAAACCTGGCGATACCATATACGCAATGGTTGCACCCAAAGTGAGGAAGAAATTCTTAAAGCTAGTTCGCTGATAGACTGACCAAACAATGAATTTTCGTATTTTAGCTAAGTTCCTGGGCGCACTACTGATTCTTACCAGTATTGCCATGCTCGCATGTGGGATATTTGCAGTTTTGGATACAGTGCCGGGAGAGTCAGCGGCTGTATCATCGCTTTACATGTCAGCAGGTATCGTTTTTTTGAGCGGCGTGCTGCTCATGCTCTGTGGCATTGGGAAAATTGATCGTGTCCCTCGTCGAGAAGGTATTGCAGTCGTCGGGTTGGGATGGATCTTATGCGGTCTTGTTGGTAGTTTGCCGTATATGCTGGGAGAACCTCGCATGGAGTTTCCGGATGCATTTTTTGAATCAGTGTCAGGTTTTACAACTACTGGTTCAACGGTGATGGGAACTGATCATTCAACGGGGAATGACATAGAATCATGGCCAAGGGGAATTCTCATGTGGCGATCTGTTACACAGTGGCTTGGTGGCATGGGTATTCTGGTGCTTTTTGTGGCTCTGTTGTCTTACTTGGGAATGGGATCGAAATCGATGTTCCGAAATGAGTCATCCTTTCAAACTGGTGAGGCCTATACGGCGCGAATTAGAGACACGGCGTTGACTCTTTGGAAGCTGTATCTTTGTGTTACCCTCATCTGTATTGCTGGGTTACTTGCACTCGGGTTGACTCCGTATAATGCAATTTCTCATGCATTTACTGTGGTATCTACGGGTGGCTTTAGTCCGCATAATCAGAGTATCGGTCATTACTCATCTTGGGGGAATAGTTGGTTGATTGAACTGTGGCTGAGTATTTTTATGATCATCTGTAGTATAAGCTTTCTGGTATGGGTGGTATTATTACGTAAAAGGTGGCAGCGTCTACGAGCTGAGGAAGAGGGGAAGCTATTCATTCTCATCTTCATGGTGGCATCAGTAGTTATTGCATGGAACTTAACAGAAATAGGGGGAGGGGAGCCGATGAATTTCCTCACAGCACTTCGTCACAGCTGGTTCAATGTGCTGTCTGTATTTTCGACCACTGGGTATAGCACGGTAGATTATGCAGCATGGCCCGGCGATACACTGGTGTTGCTTGCTGCTCTGATGATTTTAGGTGGCTGTTCCGGTTCCACATCAGGGGGTGTCAAGGTGAGCCGGTTCATAGTTTTGTTGAAGACGGCGCGCTTTGAAATTGTCCGTGCGTTCAGACCGCATCAGGTGTTCCGCATGCATGTCAACGGCAACGCGTTGGGTGAGGCAGAGCGATTACAGACAGTGGTTTTTCTGGCTCTTTTTGGATTAATCTTCATCGCGGCATGTTTTCTAGTTTCATTGTTAGAAGTGACGCATGGCATGGATATGATCAGTGCCTTTGGTTGTGTGATTGCTACTATTGCAAACATTGGTCCAGGTTTTGGATCTGTCGGGCCGGCAGAGAATTTTGGGCATCTTGGAGGGGCTACAAAAATATTTTTAGCGATGCTGATGATTCTTGGGCGTCTTGAGCTTTACGCAATCCTTGTGCTTTTCATGCCCTCTGTGTGGCGCAAATATTAGTTTGCGAAGATGTCATCTGGGGCCTCAGCGAGAATTTTGTGATACGGTGAGATATGGCAGAGCATCTCTGCCCAAAGTTTTTGTGCGTGCTCAGATTGCAGTATTCGTTCCTCTGGTAATGTGGTAATCCATGATTTTTTTTGGAGTTCGTGTTCGAGCTGTCCTGAAGTCCATCCCGAATATCCTGCAAAGGCACGAACAAGGGTGCCTGGTTGTTGGGTACGGATAATAGCATTTTTTGCTGAGATACGTGTGGCAAAGTGCAGGTGATGGTCTTTGGCCCATAATGCTGCAAATGTCAGGTGCTCTTGTCCAACAGGCCCCCCCAGGTGAACGCGTATATTTTTGAGTGGAGCAAATTCATTCGAAGTCAGTAGGTCACCTACTGTTTGGTCTGTTGGCCGATTCAAAATGAATCCACAGGCGCCCTCATCACGATTGTGCTCCGCCAGCAATATTACGCTTTTATGAAATAGGCCCTCGCGCAGAGATGGGTCAGCAAGGAGAATATGTCCCTCTAGTTGGATTGGGGTGTCAGGTACTTCTTCACACATGAGTAGGTTGCTAGACCAATGTATATGATACTGAGATATTGCCAAGCCCAGAGCACTTACACATTGCCAAATGGTGATCTTTTGTGAAGCATATACCCATGAAATGGTTTTTTTTGGCTCTTTGTTTAGCGACTATCGTCTCGTGTAATCAGCTTGGCATGATCACGGGTATGAATTCTCAAAACAAGGCACTCAATGAAGCCGGGTCATCTGGCCTTGATGCTTATCGCGCTGCCGGTGGGCGTATTAGCGGATTGGGAGGATTTGAAACTAATGCGGGTGTAGCTAGGGTCACGGTTAAGCCGGGGGCAGAGATCGCCCCAGAAAGTGATATTGTATGGGCGCCCGAGGATCCAGACCTTCCTATTCAAGGTGAGGAATTTTGGCAAAAAACTGAGAGTAAATCATGGCATGTCAGCCATACTGAAGCCTCGCGGTATTCAAGGCAATCAGGTAAGCCTTTATTGATTTGGTTTACTGATTCAGCACACAGCCCACTATGTCGTCGACTGAGTAGTGAGCTTTTTTCAAAATCCAACTTTGAGAAGTGGGCGAAAAGCCGGATTGTCAGGCTACGTGTGGACTCTACCTTGCAAGGACCTCAGCGACATGAGGAGATAGGCATACGCAAGCGGAAGTTTGTTGAGGAGCTCAAGCGAAGATACAATGTTCATGGTCATCCCACGGTAGTGGTAGTGAGCCCTACAGGGGCTGTGGTTGAGAGCTACCGAGGATATAAAAAGGGTAATTCAGATTATTACTGGGGAAGGATCAAGCAGGCTGTTTTAATCTCTGAAAAAGAATATGGTGCCTGGCGGGAGAAGCTTGAGGCAAGGGGATATCGAATGTGGGAAAATCGAAGTGGGCGAAAGACTCTTGCTAAGCTTTATCGCTTTCGGCCGGGTAAGGTTACGCTGATCGATCCCGATGGAAATCGGGGAACGACAAGCCTCAATAACCTTTCTGATGGGGATCAGAGATGGATTAAGCTTCAAAAAAAGCGTCACGAAAATCGTCAAAATAGGTGATGATGGAATTTAGCTTGTAGAACTGGGTTTGGTAACGAAAGGCCTAGGCCGTGTGATAAATATTGGAATTTTAGCTTGCAGAGGGAATTGAAAGCGATTAGCGATTGCCGCTCTTTAATCCAACACCTGCTAAAAACAATCAAGTTAATGAGCTTAGGAGGTGTATAAAATTCACGATAGCTGCAATCTTATTTTCAATCAAAACCATGGCTACAAAAAAGAAAACCGCTCGGAAAGTCGCTAAAAAATCGGTCAAGAAAACAGCTAAAAAGGCTGTGAAGAAAGCGGTTAAAAAAGCTGCAAAGA
>DPWT01000229.1 GCA_003527555.1 Verrucomicrobiales bacterium
CTAGCAGCTGTATATTTTTCAGTGCCTAAAGTGCCTGTGCCCTGTGAAGATCATTGCAATGCCCGCTTCATCAGCAGCAGCAATGACTTCCTCGTCACGAATTGATCCACCGGGCTGAATACATGCAGTGGCACCAGCATCAATGGCAGCGGTAAGACCATCGGCAAATGGCAGCATTGCGTCAGATGCCATGATACAACCGTTCAATGAGAGCCCAGCCTCATTTGCTTTCCAGACAGCGATGCGTGAGGAATCAACTCGGCTCATTTGCCCAGCCCCTATGCCGAGAGTACGATCGGCCCCTGAATATACGATTGCGTTGGATTTTACGTGTTTGACCACACGCCAGCCAAATCGCATGGCACGAATCTCTGTCTCGGTCGGGGGGCGCTTGGTCACAACCTTTTCCTCAATATTATCAAGCCCAAGAGTAGTGTGATCGCGTCCCATTACCATCAGACCACCAGGAGCAGAACGGATGACAGGATCTTTTTTGATACCCTCCCACGCTTCCGTATTCAGTTTAATAAGACGCAAGTTTTTCTTTTTCTGCAAAATAGCACGTGCCTCGGAATCAAAGTCAGGCGCAATAATGACGTCGGTGAAAATTGATGAGATAATACGCGCCAAACCTTCTGTGATTGAACGATTGGTAACAATCACGCCACCAAATGGTGCCTGGGTATCGGTCTCGTAGGCAAGCTGCCACGCCTTGCGCAAATCCTCGTCATCTTGCCCCACCCCACACGGGTTAGTATGCTTAAGAATACCAACTGTCGGCCTAACAAAATCAGTAATCAGATCAGACGCCGCTTCAATATCAAGAATGTTCGTGTAACTTAATTCCTTACCCTGAAGCTGGGAAAAGACATTGGAAAAATCCCCATAAAGTGTGGTCGGCTGATGTGGGTTATCCCCGTAGCGTAGTTCACGATCAAGTGGCTGACTTATAATGAGATGGGAACGCGTGCCCTCACCTGACTGTGAGAGATAGTTGGTAATCGCGGTGTCGTAAGTAGATGTGCGGAGGAAAACCTTCACAGCAAGCTCCTCGCGCAGCTTCAAAGAGGTGTCAGCATTGTGCTCCTCCATTTCGGCAAGCACACGATCGTAGTCTGATGGCTCAGTGACCACGGTCACAGAATTGTAATTTTTTGCCGCACTGCGCAGCATGGAGGGTCCACCAATATCGATATTTTCAATTGCTTCCTGAAGAGTCACACCATCTTTGACGATGGTTTCTTCAAACGGATAAAGGTTCACCACCACGAGATCGATAGGCGGAATGTCGTTGGCCGCAGCCTGCTTGAGATGCTCTTCATCGTCTCGTTTGTGGAGCAGACCACCGTGCACCTTAGGGTGCAATGTTTTAACTCGGCCTTCAAAGAGCTCAGGCGCTCCAGTAAAATCAGAAACATCGATTACAGGCAGCCCAGCATCACGCAGCGCCTTGGAAGTCCCGCCAGTAGAGAGCAGTTCAACTCCATGTTTATTTAGACCTTCAGCAAATTCGATAAGCCCGGATTTGTCGGACACAGAGAGGAGCGCGCGTTGTATAGCCATAGTGTGTTACCCTGTAAAAAGGGGAAACTCAGACGTAGCCTCTGGCGCTACTTCGGGCAAGCGGAATCTCTGCTGATCCCCACCTCCGGAACTTCAATTTTACGGCTAGAAAACAATTTTACCAGTAACCCATAACGAGGGGCCAACAGCCACACAAACATGAACAATAAACCCGCTGAACCTGCAATCATCCCAGACGTTGATGTTCCATCGAAGCCGAGCATTGGTGGCACTATAATCGCAGAAATATGACCCATCACTGCCGCAAGAACTCCCACCACCGCACTGATCACCAGCATGATTTTGAGATTATCCGTCAATAACTGCGCTGTAGCAGCTGGCACCACAAGCATAGCAATCACTATGATGCTGCCTACGGATTCAAAAGCTGCCACGGTTGTGACTGCAACCATCGCCATCAGCAGGTAGTGCATCAGCTGCGCATTGATTCCTAAGGTCGTTGCGAGCTCTGGATCATAAGCACTGATTTTGAACTCTTTGAACAACAATATGATTACACCTAAATTCATGCAAAGTACAATACTCAACACCATTGCAGAACGCGGAATATCGATAATGTATCCAGCCATCTCAATCACACCAAAAGTATTGAAAGGCGTCAATTCGAGCGCTCCGTATAGTACACACCCAGGATCAATATCCACGTGATCTGTTGCTTGCACTATAAGCAAGAGGCCAAGCGCAAACATCGTAGTAAAGGTAATACCCATCGCTGCCCCTCGATCTACTTTACCCCATTTACTGATGCTCTGGGTAAAATAAGCGGTGAGCAAGCCCATTACCGCAGCTCCCATAAACATCGGTAAACTAGCACGGCTACCTGTGAGTAAAAACCCCAGCGCCAGACCAGGTAAAACGGCATGGCTTATAGCGTCTCCCATCATACTCATTCGCCGCAATACCATGAAGCAACCAGGTAGCGCACAAGCAACAGCACATAACGAGCCTACCACCACAATGCTGGTATCCGCGGGCATCCAAGTCATAGCTCTTTTTCTCCTTCTAGCTTGCCCGCTACAAAAAACTCATGCGGGCTTGGTGGTATCACCTGAGTATCGATCTTTGCTTCCAGTGCAGATTCAAGCTCACGAACCATTTCAGGACTGAGGACGTGCTCAACAGAGTCCGCATCACGGTCTACATGACTTGGTGCAATATCGGCGTGCGTAATGAGAAAAATTTCCCACAACCGGTGATTACGCGTAATCCTAGCCGCCTCACCGAAGCCAGACTCAGTAAGACTTACATGCATACCATCAAACTTCTCAATGTGATCCTCTCGTTTTCCTCGGCGTAACAAATTGCCAAGGCTCGCTGCACTCCATGTTCGGTGCGAAAGTAAATTCGCATAATGAATTGGCTTATTGGGTAACGACAACTTAGCGGATGTCTTATATCGCAATTCTATCAGTTCATAGACCGCTCGCAACATGTGCTGTCGCCCAACCTTGATTTTTAGCTGCCGGTGAGAAATCACACGCTTCAGAATCCCACGGGATGTCCCAAACAACATACTCAAAATAAACAGCACAGCAGCCATTAATACGATAACCGCACCCGCTGGCATTCCTGGCAGTAGCGCACTGAGAGATGCACCTAGCCATCCACTCATCGCGCCAAAAAGAGCGGAGAGCAACAGCATAACACGCAAGTTGTCAGTCCAGAACCGCGCCGTTGCTGCTGGGGTGACCAAGTAAGCTATAATCAAGATCAGCCCGACAGCCTGCATCCCCACTACCGTTACTGCTGCCACCAAAACCATCAGTAATACATCTAACAAATAAACAGGTAATCCTATGCACTTGCCAAAAGTCTGATCAAAACAAAGCAGCGCAAATTCCTTCATCAACAACAAACAAAGAGCAGCAATAACCACCGCAACCCCTGACAGCAGAACAAAATCTTGAAGCACCATCGATGCTGCTTTTCCATAAATAAAATCAATCAACCCTGCAGAGCTCTGCCCCGGGGTTTTTTGCACCATGGTCATCATCGCGATACCAATGCCAAAAAAAACACTAAGCACAATCCCCATAGCCGCGTCATCCTTCACCCGCGAAGTACTACTAATCAGCATGACTACACCAACCCCAATAATACCTGTTAGGGAAGCACCTAACAGTAAACCACCCAAACTTTTCCCGCTACCACCTGCGGACGCCATAATAATAAACAGCAGTACAATACCGGGTAAGCAGGCATGAGAAAGAGCATCCCCCATTAAAGAACGCTTACGAAGCAATAAAAAACTTCCCACAAACCCAGATGCCACACCCAGAATCATGGTGCTCAGCACCACAAGCTTTGTGTTATAATTCCTCAGCATCAACACATCCTTAACATCTTCCCATGGAGGTAACTCAAACGACCTTACTGGTCCGCCAGCAAGCTGGCTACCATGAGCAAGCTCAGCATGCACCTGCGAGGCGACCGCAGTCGGATGGCTGACAAACAAAACCAGCAAAACCAAAGCCAACACTCTGATAAACATTTTCATTTGTGGGATTTGCCATGCCTCATGGCTTGAGCCGCCTCATCAAGCAGAGATAATTTACCTCCGTATGTTTTTCTCAAATTTTCTTCAGTAAAAACCAACTCAGTAGGACCAGCATCGACAATACGCATGTTAAGCAACACCACCCAATCAAAATACTTAGTCACAGTAGCAAGGTCATGGTGCACCACCATACAGGTTTTACCCTGATTTTTTAGCTCGCGCAACAAAGAGACAATGGCACGCTCCGTGGCAGCATCTACAGCGGCAAAAGGCTCATCCATCATGTAGAACTTGGCCTCCTGCGCCAGTGCACGGGCAAGAAAAACTCGCTGCTGTTGACCTCCAGAAAGCTGGCTAATCTGGCGTTCTGCAAGATGTTCGATACCCACATGACTTAGCATCTCACGCGCCTTATCTAAATGCTTTTTCCTAACGGGCTTAAACCAGCCTACCTTGCGATATAACCCCATCGCCACCACATCCTGCGCACTCACCGGAAAATCCCAGTCTACGCTCTCCCGCTGTGGTACATAACCCACAAGTGAGCGCTGTTTTTTATATGGCTTACCATAAATACTGATTTCCCCAGAAGCCCGAGGTATCAGATCCATACATGCCTTGATCAGCGTACTCTTGCCGGCTCCGTTTGGACCGATCACTCCCACCAGCTTACCCTCCGGAATATCAAGATCGATATCCCAGATTACGGGCTTACGGTGATAAGCTACGGTTAGGTCATGAATCGCCAGTGGGTGAGAGGCAGAGTGGGATGGCTCCATTTTTTGTTAGTGTGTTTTGATTACGCTTGCGCACGAAAAACTTCTCCTAAGTTGAGCATTAGTGGCTAAGCTTGCCATTCAGCCCCTTTTTCGGTGCTTCACCGCCAAGCGCGCGCGTGATTACCGTAACATTGTGGTCAATCATTCCAATGTATGTCCCCTCATACGTGCCGCTCGCACCCATCGCATCTGAGAACAACTCACCACCGATACGTATGCTATGACCTTTCGCCTTGGAGCCCTCAACCAGAGCTTTGACGTTTTTATCAGATACGGAGGACTCCACAAATACGGCAGGAATGCTATTTTCAGACAAGTAGGATACTAGATCCTCAATGCGCTTCACGCCTGCCTCAGATTCCGTACTCATGCCTTGGATTCCCATCACTTTCAACCCGTAGGCACGACCCATGTAATTGAAGGCATCATGAGCCGTAACCAGAACTCTCTGTTTTTCTGGAATGGAAGATACCACTCTCTTTGCATAGGCATCCAGCTTGACTAGCTCTTTTTTATACTTGGCGCCATTAGCTTTGTAATATTCAGCATTTTCAGAATCATATTCGGCAAGGGCCTTTGCCACCACATCTGTCGCCTTAATCCAACCCTGAACATCCATCCAGACGTGTGGATCGTAATGCTCCTCAGCATCGGTCATCACGTAGTCCCCTCCATCTAAAATCTCTTCGGTGACAGCATGAACCAGCTTTCCCTTTCGGGCCACGCGTATGAGTACATCTCCCATCTTGCCCTCCAGCATCAGTCCGTTGTAGAAAACAATGTCAGACTCACTCAATACCACTACATCTGGGCGCGAGGGTTTGTAAACATGGGGATCCACTCCTTCGCCAATAATTCCATGCACCACTGCTTTGTCACCCGCAACGTTGCGGACGATATCGGCAATCATACCGACAGTAGCCGCAGTGTTGAACGGATATGATCTAGGGCCATTTCCTAGACCGTAATTATCTTCTTTTTTGTGGCATGCTACACCGAGAAAAGCCAGTACGACTGAGACAATAGCGACCATAGTTTTGTAATTCATCTTCATTGATTATTATAGTTTAGGGTTCATTCAATTCATTTAATAGCTCGTCAAATATGGGCATGTTACACTTTGAATTTGGCATCACATTAGAAGTCATAACGCAATCCTGCATAAAAGGTCCTAGAAAATGCCGGACCGTACACATAGTCGGAATCACGAAAAACACCGGTCTCTAGATCATTTTGGAATTCGTCAAATAAGTTTTTTACTCCCACGCTCACAGTCAAATCACCATCAGTCATCTCAAACTTACGAGAGATACCTACATCTT